>JBDSRC010000330.1:0-3927 GCA_039929505.1 Gemmatimonadaceae bacterium | reverse complement strand
CGTTGAGGTCGCCCGAGCCTGAAGCCGACCCGGCGCCGTACACGTAATCAAACGGGGGTCCCGACACACGCTGGAGGAAAAAAGAAATGTCGGTGGCCAGATCGCCGAAGGGTGTGACCGTCCGGGTACCGCTCATGATGAACTTGTGCGGCTGGTCGAAAAGACTGATGCTGGTATACGGGTCGAGCTGATTGCCCGAATATGTGCGTCCGAACGCCCAATTAGATACGTGTGTGCTGGAAGTGAAGCTTTGGACGTCGCGCGCGCGCGAGCGGGTGTAGGCGAGCATTCCTTCCCAGTTGTTCGAGTAGCGTTTCTGGAGCTGGAACGTGAGATTGTAAGCGTAGTCCTTGCTCTGATTGATGATGTCGAACGCCTCGCTGAACCGACTGGCGCCACCGTTCGCGATTACCCTCGGCGGCAGCGATGGGAGCGCCTGGCCATTCACCCGGATTGTGTCGCCGTAAAGCACGCGCCCGCGCTTGTCGACGCCACGTGGGTCGACGAGGTTGCGGTTGACGAAGAAGAGCTGATTGAGAGTCTTCGAGAAGAGGCCTTCGACCGTCACTACCAGGTTGCCCGCAAGTTGGCGGTCGAAACCAAGCGTCCCGCGGAACGGCTGCGGGAACTTCAGATCCTTGGCGAGGAAGTTCACCGCCCCGATCGGCGCCGAGCCGGCACCGTTGCCGCAAGCCACAATCCCCGATGGGTCCACCCGGAATGGGGGCGCGGGATCCCGACTACCCCCGGTATTGCAGTTCAGGAATACAGTGGTGAGGCCGTTGTTGATGTATGCGTTCTCCATCCAGACGTAAGGCGGAGTTCCAACGAAGAGTCCGACGCCGCCGCGGAGCTGGTTGGTCTGATCGCCGCCGATGTCCCAGTTGAAGCCGACGCGGGGCGAGAACTGCACCGAGCGCTTCGGGATGTCGTCAGTGCGGCGGCCATAAGCGCTGTCGATGGGCGCGGAGTAGCCGACATTCTTGAGAAAGCTGCTGACGTCGGCGCGAAGGCCCAGAGTAAAGTTGAGGTTGGAGCGCACCTGCCACTGGTCCTGCACGTAGAGCGCTGTCTGAAGCGCATCGAAAAACACGTTGCCGTCATTCTGGAGGATGAACGCCTTCCGGAAGCTGCTGGCCACGCCGTTGTCGAAGTTGGTGAGGTTCGTGAAAGTCCACACGCCATAGGAGCTCTGATTGAACTGGTTGCGCAGCTTCACCAGCTCGTTGCGCGTCCCGATGGTGAGGTTGTGGCTGCCCAACGGGATCGTGAAATTGTCGGTGAGCTCGTAGGTCTCGGTGTCGAGCTCGTTCTTCATCGAGAACTGGTCCGCGCCACCGACAATGGTAGCGTTGCCTCCGCCGACGCGTGGCACGGTGACGGTAACCTGAGGAAAAACAAGCTCAGGAACCCGGCGGTGCCGGTAGTTGTTGTAGCCGAGGAAGAGCTCGTTGAACGAGCCGCCCGTGAAGTTCGAGTAGAGCTGGAGGACCGGCGCTTTCTTGACGATGCTGAACGTGTGGAAATTCGACGAATAGACCGCGCGGTTCTGCGCGCGCCCGTTCTGCTGACGGAGATTTTCTCCATCGCTGTAGTTGTAGCGCAGCACGAGCCGATGAATGTCGTTGACGCGCCAGTCGAGGCGGGCGAAGACGTTGCCGAGCGGATTCGAGATCGTTACCGCACCGGCGGTCCCCGGGCTGGCGCTGTACTTGGTGTTCATGATGCTCTCGAACCTGGTGAGGCTGTCATCGGCGATCTGAAGCGGGCTCGATGCTCCAACCTGCCCCCGAAAAGGGCCGCCAACCGGCTGGTGCTCCTGCTGGAACTCGGGGGCGACGAAGAAGTGGAGCCTGTCCCTGATGATAGGCCCGCCCAAGGTGAAGGCCCACTGCGTGCGGTCATACGGCCTCGCCCGCAACGCCGGAACGTTCCGCCCGTAACTCTGGTTCCGGAATCCATGGTATACGGATCCGTGAATCTCGTTGCTGCCGCCCTTGGTCACGGCGTTGAGGAGAAGACCGCCGAAGTTGCCCTGTCTGACGTCGAACGGGGCGAGCAGCACCTGTAGCTCCTTCACCGCTTCGAGTGAAACGGTGCGCGCGCCCGTCTCGGCGCCCGGCTGTCCCGTCGACCCGAGTCCGAATACGTCACGCTCGGTGGCGCCATCGATCTGGATGTTGTTCATGCGGTTCGACATGCCGCCCGCCGAGTAGCCGGGGCCGGACTGCGAGACCTGCGGGGCGAGACGAATGAAGTCCGTCAGCGACCGGTTGATCGTCGGCAGGCGTTGGATCGCCGAGTCGGAGACCGTGGTCTTGGATCCCATTGTAGTGGGAGCGATGTCCGATGCAACCGCTCTCACCTCAACGGTCTGCAGCGAAACCGCCTGTTGCGCGAGCTGCACATCGACCCGCCGAGCCTGGCTCAGAGAGATGGTGATGTTGTCGCGAGTTTCCGGCTGGAAGCCGATGCGTCGAACCGTCACGCTGTAACCTCCGCCCACTTCCAGGCCCTGAACGAAGTAGCTGCCGTTCTCGCGGGTCGTGCCAGCGGCAGTAAAGCCCGTAGCCCTGTTGAGGACCTGGACTTGCGCGGATGCAATCGGCGCCCCAGCCGGATCGGTGACCGTGCCCGTAACAGCCCCGGTCGTGACGCCTTGCGCGAACGCGCGACCAAGGCCGGCACAAGTAAGCGCAAGCGCGATTGCCCATACAGAAAACCGACTTTGCTTGATCACAGAAATGTCCTCGAAAAAGGTCAATATTGGGATCGCCTGGAGAGCAAACAAAAGTAGCGTCGGGTGATTGAAGTCAGCAAGAGAAAGCGTGTCACCATTCGGCAACACCGCGCCATTCGCCGCCGGTCAGCCGGCACCGCGCAACCGGCACTCCGACACAACTGACTGTATGAGGGAGTACAGAATGTCGTATCACCCGCAACGCAAAGTGGCTCAACGATTCGCCGCTCCTCGGGCGCGGGACAGATGGAAGACGGGGATGCCAAGCAGAATTATCCCAAGGACGGCGAGGGTGGGGTACCTGCTCGTCGGGTCCAGCACTGCGTTCCCCAAAAGCAGGATGGTGGCGACGATGAAGATCGCGGGCACCACTGGATACCCCGGAACGCGGAAGGGGGGCGCGTAGTCCGGACGGCGGCGCAGCACGAACACCGAGGCGACCGCCAGCGCGTAGAACGGAACGATCGCCGTGACGAAGGCGTCGGCCAGCTGCTCGAAGGTGCCGATCATCACGAAAAGGACGCCCAGCACCGCCTCGAGGATGATCGCGACGCTCGGAGTCCTGAACTTCGGGTGAACCCTGGCGATCGGCTTGAAGAGGAGACCATCCGCCGCCGTCGCAAAAAGCACCCGGGCGCCGGTCATCACCGAGCCGTTGAGAGTGCCGAAGGTCGATATCATCACCGCCACCGACACGAACGCCACTCCCGGCTGGCCCATCACCCTCTCGGCCACATCCGCCGCGACGAGCTTCGAGCGGCGGATCTCCTCGACCGGCAGCACCGCCAGGTAGGCAAGGTTGGCGAGCAGATAGAGGGCGATAATGATCAGAGTGCCGAAGATCAGTACGCGCGGGAGGTTTCTCTCCGGATCCTTGACCTCCCCACCCACGAAGCTCACGTCGGCCCAGCCGTCGTAAACCCACAGCACCGACACCAGCGCCAGCCCGAAAGGCATGAGCGAGAAGCTTCCCGCCGGAATCGCTGGAGTGTAATGACCTCCGGTCTCGGGAAGCCCGAGCGCGAAGGCGAGCACGATTATCAGTAGCAGCGCGCCCACCTTTGCGATCGTCGTGATGTTCTGGACAAGCGAGCCCCATTTGAGGCCGACGTAATTGAACGATGCCGTCAGCAGTATCGCCGCGGCCGCGACGTAGTGGACGTAGCTGTCGTAAGGCGCGAGGCCTG
>JBDSRC010000329.1:0-9563 GCA_039929505.1 Gemmatimonadaceae bacterium | reverse complement strand
GAACAACTTGTCATTGGCGAGGGCAGGGTAGCTCGCGCGGTGTTCGGTCATGAAGCGGAGCGGGCGCGCATCCTCGACTCCGCCGAGCTCCGGCGCGAGATCGCGGACCAGCCCGCGTCTCGCTCCGTCGGTAATCCACTCGCTGAAGTAGTGCAGGCGAGTGGCGTAGCTGCCGCGCTCGCCGTTCCGGTAGCGCATCCGCTCCACTTCCCGCCCAAAGCTGTTCCACGATGGGGTCGCGGCACCGTCGGCGGTGCGCGCGACACCCAGACACCCTTCCACCAGCGAGACGCAGTCGAACTCGGTGAGCGACAGCGTCAACGGCTCCGTCCCTGTCGGATCGCCCCCCGCCTTGATGTAGGACTCGAGAGTGAACGCCTTGTACGGAGTACCGATCGCGAGCTCGCCGACGCGGGTGCCGGCGCGTCCAACCGGCAGCGACGAGCGCGTAAGTCCCTCCGCTCTGAGCCGCCCCGACCAGGTGGAGAGGCGAGAGAGATCGGCGCTCGGCCCGGGATCACCATTGTCTTCCGCGCGCGGCGTCTTGCATCCACCCAGCACCGACGGCAACGCGAATGCCGCCGTTGCCGCCGCTGCGCTACGGAGAAGATCCCGGCGCGAAATACAATCTCTGAACACGCTCACCCTTTGTCACTCACCACTGGAATGTACAAAGGAGCGCGCGGAGCCGTCATTCACTCAAGGCGATTTCGCGAATCCAGGGTGAGAGACACAGGCCTCGAAAATATTGCGCCGGGCTGATTTCGGATCGTTGATCGTTCGGTAAAAATCGTCGAAGTACTCGAGCGTTTCTTTCGCGATTCGCCGATCGAGCAGGCTTCCTACCTGATCGCCGTACAGCGCGTAAATCTGCGGCCGCTTCTCATTGAAAAGCGCGAACACTCTCGTGAACGCGTCGCGCGGCGTGCAGAAGCCGCGGAACAACCGGTCACGAACTCTCGTCACCGACAGCCGCGGATCGACGGTGGCGTACTGCGCGTTGACGGCTCCCGAGAAGTCGAAATCGAAGGCGAGAGGAATCACCGCGCCATCCGGCTGGGCGAGCAGCTCGACGTTGTGCAGCCCATGAGTCGAGAAGTCGGTGTTGCCGATGAAGTACTGGAAGACTCCCACCAGTGCGTCGTGGAACTCGTCGAGATCGCCCGGCATCGCGCCCTTCTGGTCGAACACCTTTGCGCCCAGCCTCGCTGCCACCGCGTTCGGCTCCTCGAGAAGAAACGCGTAGCGGGTCGTCTCGATTTTCGCTTTCGCGCTGTCGGTGTAGGCCAGGCGCACGAGCCTGACCTTGTGACTGACGGGCGTGAGCAGCTGATAGATCCGGTAGAGCTGCATCTCCTGCAGCACGTACTGCTCGAACTTGTCGTTGTTCCGGCAATAGCTCACGAGCTTCGGCTTATCGAGTCCCTGAAACATGGTTCCCTGAGTGCCTTCGGTGCTGAAGTTGAGGCGCACCGGCGGAAACTCGCAGGTCTTGAGTCGCCATATCCCCCGCGTTCTCACTTTGAGCGGCACGGTCATCGCACCCGAGTCGCTGCGGGGATACGAAATCGTGGCCGGCCGCCATGGAACGGAATCCTCCTTGTCGCCGCGCAGCTCTTTGAGATTTGCGGTGAGAGCGAGCGTGAGGGGCGCTTCGTTGTCGAAGAAGGTGGGCGGCGGGCCGGAAGGTTTGGGCGACTTCGGCTGCTCCGCAACCTGCGCGAGGGCCGGGTTGGAGAGGAGGTCGCTCGTGACTAAGACGACGAGCGACAGGACCAACGAGCGAAGCGGGTAACGGGCACGGCTGGCCATCTGGGCTACCTCCGCGAGAGCCGGCCTAATATTGTGAGTTCCCTGGATTTCCGCCACAGGTTGCGACGGGTGCCACCGCCGTTATGTTCGGCGGATGACTCTGCTCCGGCTTGCCCTCATCCTGGCGCTGCTCTGCCCCGCCTGCGCGAGCAGCCAACTGGCCAGCAATACCCCCGTCGACCGCCCCGAAGGCTCAGTCCGAGCCGGGGACTGGGCACAGACCAACCGTCCATCGCTGATCGTCCTCATCACCGTCGACCAGCTGCTCAACGACTATCTCACGCGGTTCGGCCCACAGCTCACGGGCGGGCTCGCGCGATTCGCCCGCGGCGGCGCCTGGTTCACCGACGCGCACCACGACCACGCCATAACGGAGACGGCGCCCGGTCATGCGACGCTCCTCGCGGGACGCTTTCCGCGTTCGACCGGTATCGCCGATAACCTGGGTGGAGTAGAAGATCCCGCCGCGCCCCTCGTCGGTGGAGCGAGCGGTTTGAGCGCCTCACCCGCCCGCTTTCAGGGGACCACCCTCGTTGACTGGCTTCGTGCCCGCGATTCCAGCACCCGTACCCTGTCAGTTTCCATGAAGGACCGCGGTGCGATCCTTCCCGTCGGCCGGTCGCGCGCGGAAGTCTACTGGTATTCGCTCAACGGGAGTTTCACCACCAGCCGCTACTATCGCGAATCGCTCCCCGAATGGGTGAATCGCTTCAACGCGCGGAGGCTCCCGCAGAGTTTTGCGGGAAAATCGTGGACACCTCTCCTTCCCGACAGCGCTTACCGCGAAATCGACGCCGAGCCCCTCGAAACGGCGGGTGTCGACTTCGTCTTTCCGCACGTCATGCCCGCCGACACTGTCGCTGCCGTCAGCCAGGTGCGGGTAACGCCGTGGATGGACGAGATCACCTTCGCGCTCGCACTTGATGGACTGCAAGCCCTTTCGCTGGGTCAAGGCACGCGAACCGACGTGCTCGCGATCTCACTCTCCGCGACAGATCTGATCGGTCACGCCTTTGGCCCGGACTCGAAGGAGATCCACGACCAGGTACTCAGGCTCGATCAGAGTATGAAAGCTTTCGTGGATTCTCTCTTCAAGATGCGGGACTCGCTCCGCATCACCTTCGCTCTCACATCCGATCACGGAGTTGGAACGATCCCCGAGATTGCCGGTCGCACGATGCGGCCGGGGCCACACCGGGTAAATGTGTCCGTGCCGCTGACCAGCCTCAGAGCGCGGCTCGCCGCCCTCGGCATTCCGCCAGGCGCGATGGATGTTGGTCCGCGAACGGTGCGGATAGGCCGGGCTGCGCGCGCCAGTCGACAGCAAGGCGTTGACTCCGCTCTCGCCGCGTTCGCGAACGAGGTCCGCGCGATCCCCGGAGTCGCGCGCGTCGACCGATTCCGCGACCTGATTGATCGCGACACCTTGACCGACCCGGTGGCGCGGCGTTGGTCGCACCAGTTCGCCGACACGAGCGACGTCGAGCTGGTGGTCACGCTCACGCCCTTCAGCATCTACGGCACAATCGTCGCGACACACGGCTCGCCGCTGGACTACGACACGCGCGTCCCGCTCATCTTTTATGGGCCTCAGTTTCGAGCGGGCCGCTACCCGGAATTCGTGCGCACGGTCGATCTGGCTCCAACCCTCGCCAACATCGCCGGTGTTACGCCCTCCGAGAAACTCGACGGCGTCGTTCTGAAACAGGCGATCCGCTAGCACATGGAGTCGAGGCGGGCAGCCGTGCCTCGCGCGACCCGCGAGGAAGATCTCCCGCTCCATGAGGATGTTCGTTGGCTCGCCGGCGCTCTCGGACGAGTGATCCATCGCCTCGAAGGCGAAGCGGCGTTCGGGATCGTCGAGCGCCTCCGTGTCGCATCGCGCTCACGACGGCGAGGTGAGCCGGGCGCACCCTCGCTCGACGATCTGTTGCGCGAAGTCGATGAGCTAAGCGTCGCGGAGTGCGCGGTCGCAGGACGCGCTTTCACGCTCTTCTTTCTTCTGATCAACACCGCCGAGCAGACACACCGCGTCCGGCGCCGCCGGGCATATCTCGGGCGGGGCATCGTGGATCCGCAGCCCGCCTCGGCCCGCTGGACGATGCAGCAGCTGCGGGAGATGGGGCGTACGGGCGAAGAAGTCGAACGCGCGATGGTGAACCTCGACGTTCGGCCGGTGCTCACCGCTCATCCCACGGAATCCACTCGCAGCACGCTGCTCCGTCTGCAGGCTCGGGTCGCCGACAATCTTCTTTCGCGTGAAACGGCCCCGCTCGACGAGGTGAGGCTTATCGAGCAGGAGCTCGAGGGAGAGGTGGAGCTTCTCTGGCTCACCGCGGAAGTCAGGCAGGACCGACCCTCGGTGCTCGATGAAGTCAGCACCGCGCTATGGTATCTCGAAACGCGCCTGCTCCAGGCCGGATCGCACGTGCATTCCACGCTCGCGCTCGCCTTCGAGGAAGAGTTCGGCCGCCCGGCCGATGCATTTCGGCTCGCCGTGCCGCTGCGGTGGGGAACGTGGGTGGGCGGTGACCGCGATGGAAATCCTCACGTGACGCCCGAGATCACGCTCGCAACCGCGCGGCGGGCGAGCTACGCGATCCTCGGGAAATATCTGGAGGCGCTCGAAGATCTTGTGCGCCGGCTATCTCTGTCCGCGGCGATCGCCCCTCCTACCCTTGCCCTCGCCAAGTCGATCGAAAAGGATCGTCGTACACTTCCCGACGTCTGGTCGAAGAACCGTTTTCGGAACGCCGATGAGCCACTGAGGATGAAGCTCAGCTTCATGTCCTCTCGCGTCGCCGCGACGAGGGACCTCGTTGCCGCCCGCGATGCGGGGAACACCGGAGAAGAACCAGCCGCGTACGCCGAAGTCGGCGAGCTCGAGGCCGACCTGATCCTTGTTCGCGACTACCTCTCGGCGGCCGGAGCGGTTCAGGCGTGCCGCACGGTCCTCGATCCGCTCCTTGCCAGCGTCCGCGCGCACGGGTTTCACGGCTTCATGATGGATGTTCGCGATCACGCGGACGTCCACGCGGCCGCGGTCGAAGATATGATGGCGAACGCGGGCGTCGGAGACGCCGACGGAGATCGACTGCGGGCGATACTCCTGGGCGGACCCCCGCTGCGAAAGGTCGGGCTGAATGTCTCCGAGGACACGCTCAAAGTTCTCGAGACGTTTCGTGCCGTTCGCACGGTGCAGCTCGAGGCGGGCGAAGCAGCGGCTTGTACCTACATCGCGTCGATGACGAGATCACCCGAGGACTTGCTGCGTGTCCTCGTGCTCGCGCGCGAGGCCGGGCTCGTCGATCTCTCGGAGGATCCACCGCGCTCGAGCATCGACGTCGTGCCCCTCTTCGAGACGCTCGACGATCTCGAGCAGGCTCCATTCGTGATGGGTGTGCTGCTCGACGATCCCGTTTACCTGCGCCAGCTGAGCGCGCGAAAGCGCCGGCAGGAGGTGATGATCGGTTACTCGGATTCGAGCAAGGACGCAGGGATATTCGCGTCGTCGTGGGCGCTATACCGCGCGCAGGAGTCGCTCTCGGAATTGTTCAGGGACGCAGGTGTCGAGCTCCGGCTCTTTCACGGCCGCGGCGGAAGCGTGGGGAGGGGCGGTGGGTCGCCAGTCTACCGCGCGCTCGCGGCGCTGCCGCCGGGAACTACGGGCGGAAGGATCAAGATCACCGAGCAAGGCGAGATCATCTCGCAGCAGTTCGGGTTGCTGCCCGTCGCGGAGCGCAGTCTCGAGGTGACCGCGTCGGGTGTTCTGCTCCAGGAATTCGCCGACTGGCGGAAAGACGTGAAGCCGGAGGAGGTCGCGGAATTCAGGGAAGTCATGGACCGGCTGGCCGAGCGGTCACGCGAGATTTATCAGGATCTCGTGTACCGCAACCGCGCGCTGTTCGAGCTGTTTCGTGTCGCGACGCCGGTCGACGAGCTCGCCAACGCGCGGTTCGGATCACGTCCGGCGTACCGGCCGGGAGCGAAGGAAGGAATCGAGGGAATTCGCGCGATTCCGTGGGGATTCGGCTGGACGCAGATCCGGCTCATGCTCACCGGCTGGCTCGGGGTCGGGAAATCTCTGGGCGACGAAGCGGCAACGCCGGACGGACTCGCGAGGCTCCAGCGAATGGCGAAGAGCTGGCCCTTCTTCGACGATCTGCTGGGGAAAATCGATATGGTCTGCGCGAAAACGGATATCGAGATCGCCCGCGCATACGTTAATAATCTGGGTGGGGACCAGGCACTCTTCGCGTCGCTCGTCACCGAGTTTGAGAGCGCGGTTTCAGCGCTTCTCCGGATTCGTGGGCAGGGCTCGCTGCTCGACGACAACCGTGTTCTCCAGGATGCGATCGCACTGAGAAATCCATATGTCGACCCGCTCTCGCTCCTTCAGATATCGCTGCTCAGGCGGAAGCGCCGGTCAGGCGGCGCAGAGCGAGAGCGGCAACAGGAGCAGATCGAGGATGCCCTTGCCACCACTCTCAGTGGAATCGCTCAGGGTTTGAGGAACACCGGGTAGTTTCCGATCATGGTCGATCCCACCCCATCGCAGCGCGAGGCGATCGAGGCTCCGCTCGGCCCCGTTCTCGTGCTGGCCGGACCGGGCGCGGGGAAGACCTTCTGCCTGATCGAGCGGGTTCGTTTCCTCATCGAGCGGCACAAGGTGGACCCCGCGGGCATTTGCGTCTTCACCTTCACCAACAAGGCCGCCGGCGAGATCGCGTCGCGTCTCGAGAGCCAGCTCGGCCCGCAGGTGGAGCGCGTGAGGCGCGGAACGATTCACTCATTTTGCGCGGCATTGCTTCGCGAGTACGGCTCACACGTCGGACTCGAGCCGGGATTCGGGATTGCCGACGACGAATACCAGCTCTCCGTCCTGAGACGCCTGGAAGGGTATCGCCGCTGGCACAGCGGCGTTCTATCCCGCTTCTCTGCTTTCCGCTTTAGAGGCGATCCGCTTAAGCCAGACGACGTCTCGCTGTACGAGCGTTACCATGAATTTCTCGCCGCGCGAAACAAGGTCGACTTCGACAGCCTCGTGCTCAAGACGGGCCAGCTACTCGAGAACGAATCGATCGCCGGCGAAATCCGCGCGCGCTGGTCCGCGGTGCTGGTCGATGAATTCCAGGATCTGAATCCGGTCCAGTACCGGATCGTTCGCGCGCTGGCGCGCGAGCACAGGAACATCTTCGCCGTCGGCGACGACGAGCAGTCGATCTATTCATGGACCGGCGCCGATCCGGCCGTGTTTCGCGATTTTGCGAGAGACTTCCAGGTCAGCACCAAGGCGCAGCTTGGCGAGAACCGCAGGTGCCCGCGCCAGGTCGTCGAGCTGGCGCGCCGCCTGGTCGCGATCAACACTCCGATCTTCGAGGATCGACGACACGCCGAGGCGAGCCACGTTTCGCCCTTCGAGGTGAGGGCGCTGAGCTTCGCCACCGAGGACGCGGAGATCGCCTGGATCATCGACGACATCCGCCGCGATCGCCAGGAGCACGGCCGGGCGTGGGGGGACTACGCGCTGCTCTACCGGAAGCACGATATCGGTAACACCGCCGAGACGGGATTCCTCACTGCCGGCATCCCCTGTCGTCTCGCGAACAAGCGCGCGCTGGCCGAGGATCCGGCGGTTTGCTACGTGATCGCCGCGCTGCGAGTCATCGCGACCCCCGATGACGAAGTGCACATGGAGGCTTTCCTCAGAGTCGTCCTCCCCAAGCTGTTGTTCAACAGCGCGCAGGCGAAGGCCGAAGAAAGGCATCTGTCGCTGTTGCCATATCTCGAGGAGCTGGTGAGGGAGCTTCCGAAAGAACATGAAGACGCGCGAAAGATCTGGCGCAGCTTTTACGCGCTTCGCAATCTCGCCGCAATCGGATCGCGTCACTCCGACCTGGGTGAGCTGGTGGAGGAGCTTCTGTCCCAGCGTGTCGGCGAGTACCGCACCATCCTCGAGGATCACCACGACGATCTCTCGGATCCAGCGGAGGACGACGATGTCATGCGCCTCGCCGGCCTGATCGCTCAAGCATCCGAGACGGGGCGCCCGCTATGGCTGCCGCGACTGGGCGGGGTGGAGATCGCAATCAAGGGAATACTCGCCGGCCTCGGGCTGCGGCAAATAACTCTGGGCGACGCGCCTCCCCGTGACGCGCTGCGAGTCGAGCTGCGCGACACCTCGCAGCTTGGCCTCGCCCTCGGGGTCTTCAAGGCAGCGCAGTACATGCGGAGCCGCTCGTTCGCCAATCATTTTCGCGATTTCACCACGGTAGATCTGGAGACGACCGATCGCGACACCAGCCGCGCCGAGATCGTGGAGATCGCGGCGGTGCGCGTGCGCGATGGTAGGATCACCGATCGGTTCCAATCGCTGGTGAAGCCGCGAGTTCCGATCTCCGATGGAGCGAAGGACAAGCACGGCCTCGACGAGGCGGCCGTCCGGTCGGCGCCATTCTTCGAGGAGATCTGGCCGGCGTTCCGGGAGTTCTGCGGCGGCGACGTGTGCGTTGCGCACAACGGTTACTACTTCGACTTCCCGATTCTGCGTCGCATGAGCGAGACTCTGCCGGGCGCCGGGCTCGCTGAATACGACACGCTTCTACTAGCCCGCGAGCTGCATTCGGGAGCCGCCGACCTGCCGAATCTGGCCCGTGTTTACGAGATCGATGCTGGTCAGGCCCATCGAGCGCTGGCCGACTGTCTGACGCTGGCCGGAGTTTTTCTTCGCCTTAGCGAGGCAAAGGTCGCTCGCGCCCGCAAGACGGCGCTCATCAACCTTCTCGATCACCTTGGCATCGCCCTCGCGCTGAGCGACGAAGAGACGATGGGCCCCGAGGCGAAGCTGCTCCGCCGGCTGTCACGTCCGTATGCGCTTGGCCGCTTCAGTGACTGTCTGGCGTTTTATGGTTTTGAGCGCGAGGCGTCCGGCGATCCGTCACTTCCGACTGTCGACCAGGTGATCGATCGTCTCGGAGGCGAGAGGGTGATGAATCGAATCAGGGCGGAGAAAACGGCGGAACAGCGATACCCGCACCAGCTGCACAGACTGCGCCCGCTCCTGGATCAATCCGCGGGGACGCCGCTCGCGCACCAGATCGAGGACTTTCTCGAGCGGGTGGTGCTGTCGCTATCCGACAGGGTCGAGCGCGATCCGGCGCGCGTCAATCTCCTCACCCTTCATTCGACGAAGGGGCTCGAGTTCTCGCGCGTCTACATCGTCGGCGCCGAGGACGAGCAGCTGCCCGGCCAGCGTGACGTCAGCAAGCGCGAGGTCGAGGAGGCGCGCCGGCTTCTCTATGTCGGGATGACACGCACGGAAGACCGCCTGGTGCTCACGCGTGTGGAGGCCAGGGAGGGGAAGCCGACCGGGAGGCACCGGTTCCTCGATGAGATGGGGCTTGTGCCAGCACATGCTGGAAGAAGAAGCAACTGAACACGAGGTCCGCTGATCGCTTTTCGCTGATCGCTTTTTGCTTCACTGCCGTCGGGACGTCACTCGGTGCGGGAGAGGAGGAGCGGGACTGGTTACCCGTTTTGAGAGTCCGTAGCCCTTCGCTTGATGGAGCGGAGCCACATCCGTCGTATCAACGCGCTGCCGGGGTAGATGACACGCCAGTACCTCGCGAACGATCGCCGCGCCGCGTCGCTGTTGGCGAAGACCCTCGTCTCGGTCGAGACAGTCGAGCCGCCGGACGCGTTCGGCGTGATGAGAAAATTCATCGCGGCGATCGCGTACCCCGGGGGCAGGG
>JBDSRC010000328.1:0-3216 GCA_039929505.1 Gemmatimonadaceae bacterium | reverse complement strand
CGTGAGGCCGTGCGCAGCGTCCGTCCCGAGCTCTCGCGCGACCTCGTCAGCCGTGCGCGCGTGCCACGCCGCCCCGGTCACCTCCTGCTCAGCAATCAGGAGTCAACGGTCACTCTGCACGAGTGGAGGGCGCCGCGACTGCGGCGCAGCGGCGACGCGTCCAAGAGCGGCCGGGCCACCAATCGTTCTCCAGAGATTGTAAATGAAGGCGAACGCGCCGAGAGCACTGAGGACTCCTCCCGTCGCGAGTACCGGAATACTGCCCTTGCCAAAGTGCGGCGCCATGACGAACCCGACGACCATCAGTGCGAGTCCGGCGTTCGAGACCCACCAGTGCGCGCCGCCAAGCCCCTTGCTGTGGAGCCGATGTCCGAAGAAGCGTGGGACGACGTGGTAGCCGACTCCGTAGATCATCATCGTCACGAAGCCCAGCTGATTCATGTGCACGTGCGCGGGACGATACACGATCCAGAGAGGATGTGCCGCCATACCTACGCCGAGGGTCACGCCTAATCCGAGCCACACCAGCGCGGATTTGATGAAAAGTCTTACAAACCAATCCACGTTATTGCCGCGTAGGAGGTGGTTGACCCGCGACCGCTGCCGCAGCCGCCGGATCACTAACTCTCATCTTCAACCTCGAGCTCGCCTTTCATCCCCAGGGCCGCGTGCGGATCGCACTGGAAATAGTATTCTCCGGCTGCGAAGTTGATGGGAATGTCGAACGTCTGTCCGGGTAGTTGCAGCATCTCGGTGGCAGGCGGAAGCCCGACTTTGCCGGGGTTCGAGTCGGGAAGAAAGTTAAGGTTGTGTACGCCTACTTTCAGGGTGAGGCGCAACACGTCACCCCGGCGTGCCTCGATCTTGATGGGTGTGAAATAGTTGCCCTTCTCGTCGGTGGTTGCTTCGACGACAATGACTTTTCCGCCCGGGCCCGGCTTGATCTCGCCGCCCGGAATTGCCGTTGTCGCCGCGGCTCCCTGCGAGGTGTCGGTGGTCGAGGGTTGTTCTCCTTTGCCGCATGACGCCAGGATCAGGCTGGATCCAACGGCCAGCAACAATGCGATTTTTCCTTTCATCAGAAATTCCTCAATATTCGTGGTGGTGTTGGTGCGCGAATCGGCGAGCGCGGTGGATCCGCGCAGCTTTCAAAAATCCTTTTTCTGGAACGCCCTCATACCAAGGAAGAGCGGGGCGAATATCCAGAAGGCGAGCGCAAGGGAAGTCACCGTAACTCCGATCGATTGCCCAAAGAAGCTCTGGAGCACCGCCCCCGTGTAGCCAAGCAGCGCAGCGACGTCGAACTGTAGCAGGAGTGCCACTCTGGCCAGGTCCAGCGGGTTTGCCAGCATCAGCGCGAGCAACGGCTTCTCCATTGGGTAGTCTGCCAATATCGAGACGACCAGCAGGACCAAACCATCGTAGAGCAATGCCAGCAGAAGCCATAGCGCAACGGCCAATCCCAATCCCTTGATTCTGTCCTCGGTCCGCGCGACGATCAGGAATGCCAGGGCAGTGAACACCAGCGTCAGCGCAATACCGGCCAGGAGCAGCGCGGCAAATGTACCTGGCTGCGCGGTGGCCAGACCACGGTGCAGCAAGAACGGCACGCAAACCGCGGCGACAAAGCTCAGTGAAATCGGCAGAGTCAAGCCGGCGTAGAGTCCGATGAATACCTGGCGCCGCTTGATTGGCTGGGCGAGCAACAGCTCGATAAACTCGCGCGCGTGATAGAGGTAGACGGTCGAGAAGACTATCGAGACCAGCGGGATCACGAACAGCACCAGATTGACCAGGCTGAGCAGGGCTTTTTCTCCGCCTCCGCCGAACCGGAACAACGCGTCGGTGACGAGGGCGAAGAAGAGAGTGTGGCCGATGAGCCAACGGCTTCGGAGGACGTCGCGGATCTGGTAGCCCGCCACTTTGGCCGTCACGTTCATGCCGCCGCTCCCCGCTTCATCATCTCGGCTATCGCGCGCTCGAGGTTGGACTGTCTCGTGACTCGCTTGAGCTCGGCTACGGGTCCCGAGAATGCGACCTTCCCCTCATTGATGAACGCAATGTCGTCGGCCAGTTCGTCGAGCTCGCTCATGATGTGCGATGTCATCAGAAATGTCTTCCCCGCGGCCTTGTCGGCGAGGACCTTGTCCTTGAGGATGCCGCTTGCGACCGGGTCCAGGCCGGCCGTCGGCTCGTCGAGAATCACCAGGTCCGGTTGGAAAAGAAAGGCGATGACAGCGTTAACCTTCTGGCGCGTGCCGCCCGAAAGCGTACGGAGCGGTTTCTCCAGCGCTCCGGAAAAATTGAAACGCTCGATGAGCTCTTCGTCGGCCGGCTGTGCAGCACGGCGGAGGTCAGTAAGCATCTCGAACAGCTCCCGCGCCGAAAGATTCTCGGGGAACCGGGCCATCTGCGGCATGTAGCCGATTCGCGAGCGATAAGCATCGTCTGCGCCGATCGGCGTCCCGCCGATCTCGATCGTTCCGGAATCGGCCCTGGTAAGGCCGAGTACAATTTTGGCGAGCGTGGTCTTGCCCGCCGCATTTGGCCCAATCAATCCGGTAATGCGCCTCGGCTTGATGCTCAGGGTCAGATCGTCGAGAACGCGAAGGTTCCCAAAGCTCTTGCTGACGTTGCGCGCTTCGATCACTGCACTCTCTTCATCGCTGGCTCATGATCGGCAAGTGCCTCTGGCGTCAACGCCGGCAGGATACTCTCCGCCGAATCGAGGAGCCGCACGAAGGCACTGCGGAGAAGGATGATCGACGGAGCGTTCTGGGCGACGACCATCGAGAATAGCCGCACCGGGTGATACGCAACATCCCCGAAGCCGTCGCGTTTGAGATCGTACCCGCGATAATTGTCCCAATAGTTGCGTGCGAATGCCGTGCTGCTTTCGCTACTGTTCGCCGAAACGTCAAAGGTGTTTCCGATGAAGTTGTTGCCGGTGAAAGTGCCTTGCTGTGTGCTCGCTGCAAGCTTCACTGCCCAGCCGTTGTCAATGAAGTCGTTTTTGATCGCCTTTATCCGATTCGCCCCGTCGGCAAGCAACCCGGTCGTATTGCGATAGAAGACGTTCCCCTCGAGCTTGCTGTCGCCGATTTCCTTTAGAAGCAGGCCGTACGAGGCGCCGCCCCAGTTTTCCTCGAACCGATTGCCGGTCATCTCGACGCGGTGGCTGAACATCACTGCCACTCCCGAGCCGTTTTTCCTGAA
>JBDSRC010000327.1:0-3538 GCA_039929505.1 Gemmatimonadaceae bacterium | reverse complement strand
TCCTTCTCCTCGAACGATGCAAACGCGCCCCCAACCGTGTACGCGCGAATGGCATCCTCGACCCCGATCTTCTGCTCGGGAATCCAGCCGCCCGGATTCCTGTCGTCCAGCGTTCGCCTCGTCACCGCGGCGTAAATCCCCTCGAGCGGCGTTGGCGGCGCCACGAACCAGTCGCTCCCGAACGCCAGGCGAGCGCCGGTTTCCTGCAGCGACCGAAATGCGTAGGTCGTCTTCGCGCGCTCGGCGCCGATGAACTTCTCCGCCCAGCGCCCGTCGTCGATGGCGTGATAGGGCTGCATGCTGGGAATCACCCCGAGCTTGCCGAATCGTGGGATGTCGGCAGCCGCGATGTGCTGCGCGTGCTCCATCCGGAACCGGCGGTCCCGTGCGCCGTTCTCCCGGGCGACGCGCTCGAAGATGTCGAGCTGAAGGTTGATCGCCCTGTCACCGATTGCGTGCACCAGGACGTGGAGCCCCGCCTTGTCGGCGCCGGACGTCCACGCATAAAGATCCTCTTGCGTATTCACCAGCAGCCCGGAATCGGCGGGCGCATCGGTGAAGGGCTGCATCATCGCTGCGGTGTGGGAGCCGAGTGATCCGTCGACGAACCCTTTGAGCGCGCCGATGCGGAGCCAGGTGTCGCCGCGACCTCGCGCCGCTACCGTATCCCGCAGCCTCGGCCACGCCGACAGCGGAACTGCGGCGTAGATGCGAGTGCGGAGCGTTCCCGCACGGTGCGCGCGCTCGAACGTGGCGACGTCCGACCACGATCCCATGTTATGAACGGACGTGACCCCCCGCTCCGCGACATACGTCATCGCCGCCTCGAGCGCACGGTCGAGCATGGGTGGCGTCGGCTCGGGAACCGCGCGATCGACCAGGTCCAGAGCGTTGTCCTTGAATACGCCGGCCGGTGACCCTGAGCCGTCGCGCACGATAGTCCCGCCGGACACGTCGCCACCCGACATCGGCACCTTGGCTGCGCGAAGCGCTGCGGTGTTCGCCAGCGCCATGTGCCCGTCCAGACGATTGATCCAGACCGGATTGTCGGGAGTTACCGAGTCGATCCACGCCCGCTCGGGAAGCTGCCCACCCCAGTTCTGGTGGTCCCAGTCGCCGCCGGTGATCCAGGTGCCGGGCTGAATCGTCGCGGCAAACGCCTTGATGCGCGCGATGAACTCCGCTGGCGTCCGGGCATCCCTGAGCTGCACCGATGCGAGATTCATCCCAGCCGTGAGGAAATGGACGTGCGTGTCGATGAATCCCGGCGCGACCATTCCACCGCGTGCGTCGATCACACGCGTGCTTCCCGTTACCCGCGCTCTTATCGCCGCTGTCGTCCCGACCTCGATGATGCGGTCACCGGCTATTGCGACGGCTTCGGCGCGTGGCTGGGCGGGATTCCCTGTCCAGACCACGCCATTCACGATCGCAAGCGTGATTGGCTCCCGGTCAGCGGTCACGGAGGTCGCGCAACCAGGAAGCGTGCTGAGAGCGGAAAGCAACGAGAGCGGCCGGAAAAGACGTGATCGAAGCTGCATGTGTTTTCGTCGGGTTGAGTTCGAATCCGCGTACGAGGGCACTGATGGGGGATCCAAAGTGGTGAGTGGGCAGTGTTTCAGTTCAAGTTTGTCAGGGGTCCAGTACCATTACCTGGATTCCAGTCGAGGGGCCAGGCCAATGGAGTTCGGAGCGGTATCGCGGGGCATCGTCACGCGTCTATAGATACGCTTGCGATCATGCCGCGGACCAACAATACGAGATGAAGATGAGCCTGAAAAGTCATTGCACCGCATTGCTCGCCGCCCTGGCGTTCGCCGGAACTGTGGCGATCGCTCCCGCGGCTGAGGGACAAATAGCGGGGATACACCCCTCCTTCTACGGATCCGGAGAATGGGATACCGGGGACAGTCAGTTCTACCTGCTGGGTGTCTACCTGGGAGTGTCGAAGCTTGGATGGTCGCCGTATGTCAATGCGAATGCCTACAGGCTCAGCTACGACAATAACGGCCAGCAAGGCGACCTGTCGGGATTCTCGCCGACACTCGGCTTCGCCCACGCCGCCCGCAAGGGTGGATACTCCGTTGGCGCCGGCTACACCTGGACCGACTCGGACGACTCAGGCGCACCCGGCTCGGAGGGCGGTGGGAGCAGCGGAATCCACGCCGCGGTCGGCGCGTACCGTAACGGTTCCGGAGATCGTCCGGTTCGCACCCAGTTCCTCTCCAACTACAACTTCGGCAGCGAATATCTGTGGGCGCGTCTCCGCGCCTCGGTGCCAATGGCCGACCGCATCAGGGTCGGCGCCGAGCTCGTGGGACAGGGCGGAGGAAAGGGCGCGACGTCCAGCAACTCTTTCAAGGCCGGACCCACCGTCGAGTACCAATGGTCGGACAACGTCCGGAGCGCCGCGGTCGTAGGGTACAAGACGACGGGCGGATCGAGATTTCCGGCTGGAAGAGACAGCGCCCCGTACTTCAAGCTGGAATTCTCTCTCTCGCCGTTCTGATCCGCATCGTTCCTGAAGCCCCCGGGCCTCGTCCCGGGGGTTTTTTATTTTGGTATCAGGTCGGAGGAAGTGGAACGACTGGGTGTTTCAGGTGGAACGGCGTCGCCTGCTGATAGGCGTGGGCAACGGCGAGAAGCTTCCCTTCCTCGAACAGACCGCCGATGAAAGTCAGAGACACCGGAGTGCCATCATCCCTGAACCCGTTGGGAAGAATTATCGCGGGGTGTCCGGTGAGATTGGTGGCGACGAGCTGTGACAGTCCGGACGCGCTGGTGGGAGTCACGATGACGTCTACCGTCTTCATCAGCCGGTCCCATTGCTCGATGGCAATCGAGCGCGCGCGGTTGGCGTTCACATAGTCGACGGCAGGAATGAAGCGGGCGGTGCGAAAGGTGTTCGCCCAGTCGCCCTTTCCCTGCTGGACGAGCTCCTTGTCCCGGTTCGATCGGGTGAGATCGTCGAACGCCGCGGCCGCTTCGGCGGTCAGCACCAGGCGCATCGCATCGTAGTTCAGCTCGGGGATCTCAACCGGAATCAGGTTGACTCCGAGTCGGCGCAGAACGTCGAGCGCGGCATCGTCGAACTTCCTGGTCGCGTGAATAGTGCGCTTCTCGTCCTTCGGGTCGATCTCAGGGAGATCGAATGCGCTCTTCAGGTATCCGACCCTGAGCGATCTCGGCGATACCGTCGCATCCCACCGAAAATCGGCGGAGATGACGCTGTTGTCCCTGCCGTCGGGCCCGTAGATGGCGCCGAGTACGAGCGCGCAGTCTTCGACGCTGCGGCAGATTGGCCCGAGCTTGTCCATCGTCCAGGAAAGAGCCATCGCTCCAGTCCGGGGAACGCGACCGAAGGTCGGGCGGAGTCCGGTGGTACCGCACCGGGTCGAAGGCGAAGAGATCGATCCGAGCGTCTCGCTGCCAATCGAAAACCCGACGAGTCCCGCGGCGGTAGCCGAGGCCGGTCCAGCGGAGGAGCCACTCGAGCCCTGATCGACCTTCCACGGATTCTTCGTCGTGGCGCCGAACC
>JBDSRC010000326.1:0-3220 GCA_039929505.1 Gemmatimonadaceae bacterium | reverse complement strand
ACGAAACCGAAAGCGCCACTCGCAATGGGTCTCGCGTGATCGCAGCTGCCGGTATGTTCGCGCTACTCCAGGCGGCGGATCCGAATCAACCGCCGATCAGCGGTATGCCTTTCTATCTCTTCACCGTCGTGAAGATGATTATCGTCTTCACGATATATATGGTTGGCGTGGCGATGCTCACTCTCGCCGAGCGAAAGGTCTCCGCCTGGATACAGGACCGGCATGGCCCAAATCGCGTCGGAAAGGGCTGGCTTCAGCCGGCCGCCGACGGGCTCAAGAACATCATGAAGGAAGAGACGATGCCCGCCGGCGTGAACAAGCCGCTGTTCGTGCTCGCTCCCATCATGTCGTTCATTCCGGCGATGACCGCGTGGTGTGTGATTCCTTTCGGTGCGCCGGTCCCGACGCGGTGGGGGCGGATCGACCTGGTGGTTGCCGATCTCCCGGTCGGTTTCCTCTTCATCCTCGCCATCACGTCGCTCTCGGTCTACGGGATAGTGCTCGCCGGCTGGTCGTCGAACAACAAGTACGCGCTGCTCGGCGGCCTTCGCTCGAGCGCGCAAATGGTATCCTACGAGATCTCGATGGGTATGGCGACGATCCCCGTTCTGTTGCTCGCCGGGAACGTTGGCCTCAACAAGATCATCGAGCAGCAGGCGTGGGGCGGCTGGAACGTGGTGAATCTCACCGTCGCGTTCTTCATTTTCATGGTCGCTGCTTTTGCCGAGACGAACAGACTCCCGTTCGATCTCCCCGAGGCGGAATCCGAGCTCGTCGCCGGATACCATACAGAGTACAGCGCGATGAAATTCTCGCTCTTCTTCATCTCCGAGTACGCGAGCATGGTGACGGCGAGCGCGCTGATGGCAACGCTCTTCTTCGGGGGCTGGGACGTGCCGTTCACGTCGCGGGACAACATTGGGCCCTACAGCGGATGGCTGTCGCTCCTCTCTGTCGGAATCTTCCTGCTCAAGATCCTTTTCTTTGTCTTCCTCTTCATGTGGATCCGCTGGACGCTCCCGCGGTTCCGTTACGACCAGCTGATGTCGCTGGGCTGGAAGTTCATGCTGCCGCTCGCGCTCGTTTACATCGTCCTGATCGCAGCGGTGATGCTTGGACTGAGCGCGGCTGATATCCAGCCGGGGTTGATGTACGCGACCATTCTTGGATCGGTGAACGTGGCGATAATGATCATCCTTTTCGCGATCCTCGATCGCGGGCGGATCATCAGCCCCGCCTATGGGCGGATGCACCCACGAGAGGTAGAGCGCATGCGTCAGGTGACGCGGCGCGCGCAGCTTGCCGCGGAGGCGAACAGGTAATGTCAATCAGTGTGAAGGTGGTCGAGCGACCGGTTGAAGAAGTGAGCTATGTGCGCGCGACGCTCAAGGGCATGGGACTCACCCTGAAGCACCTTTTCGCCGTGAATGACAGAGTCACGGTGCAATACCCGGAAGAAAAGTCACCCATATCGCCAAGGTGGCGCGGCACACACCGGATGCTGACAACGGAAACCGGAAAAGCAAAATGCGTCGCCTGCGGCTTGTGCCCGACTGTATGTCCCGCCAATTGCATCAAGCTCGTACCGGGTGAGGACGAAGAAGGGAACCGCTACCCGCTCGTCTTCGAGATCGACGAGTTCCGCTGCATCTTCTGTGGATTTTGTCAGGAGGTCTGCCCCGAGGAGGCTATCCACGTGGGCCGCCACTACGAGAACTCGGAATACAGCCGCGAAGGCTTCGTCTACGACCTGCAGCGGCTGATGGAGCAATCGCATCCCGTATGTGAGATGTGGGACCCCGAAGACCCGAAGGGCGAGTGATGGAACCGCATTACCCTCTCTTTTACACTTTCCACTTCTACCTGTTCGGCGTGATCGCACTCGCCTCGGCGATTGCGTTCGTGACGCGCAAGAGCCCGGTCGCCGCGGCGCTCTGGCTCGTCAACACCATGTTCAGCCTCGCCGCGCTGTTCGTGATGCTCGAGGCGGAATTCATCGGCGTGATCCAGGTGCTGGTGTACGCCGGCGCGATCATGGTGGTGTTCGTGTTCGTGATCATGCTGCTCAACCTCGGGCACCCCGCCGAGCTTGCGCAGGCGCGGGGCAAGTGGTGGAAGATCGCGGCGGGAGTTGTCGGGCTCGTGCTGCTCGCTGAGATAATGGTGATCTCTCGTGGCGGCCTCCCCAGGTCTCTCGTCGTCGCTCCGGGGCACAACGCGCGTGAGGTGCAGGAGCTGAATGTGGTAGGCACGATCGCCAAGCCACTCTTCACCGAGTACTTGCTCGCCTTCGAGCTCACCAGCGTTCTCCTGCTCGTAGCCATCGCCGGGGCCGTGGTCCTCGGCAGAGGGAGGGCCGTCCGTGCTCGCTGAGTCACTCGCACTGACCGCGGCGCTGTTCACGATCGGCGTGATCGGCGTCCTCACGCATCGCAACGCGATTATCATCTTCATGTGCGTCGAGCTGATGCTCACGTCGGTGAATCTCACCTTTGTCGCTTTCTCGAGATTCTACGGGGCGGCCGGACAGGTGTTCGTCGTCTTCGTCATGACCGTTTCGGCTGCTGAAGCGGCTGTAGGGCTGGCCATTATCATCGCGATCTTCCGCCATCGGCAGACGATCAATCTGAAGGACATCAATCTGCTGCGAGGATGATGCTCTTCCTCTTTCAGTCGGCGGCGGCGACCTCAGCGGCGCATCCACTCTCCGGCACCGCGGCCGAATGGCTCTGGCTGCTGCCGCTCCTGCCACTCCTCGGCTTCGTCATCAACGGATTCCTTTCGCTCAACAGTGCCCGCTTCGGGCCAGGCGATCCGAACTCTCCGGGCCATCATCCGCACTCCGAAGCGGCCGCGGACGCACCGGCGAGTTCCCACGCCGGACACGGAGCTGTCGGCGACGATCACCACGCCGTCAAGCGGCATCGCTGGGCCGGAGTCGTGAGCATCGTTGGTCCGGGCGTGCTGATCGCCTCCTTCGGGCTGGCGATCGCGATGTTCCTGGCGATGACCGGTGCCGGCGTCGAATCGCCGTTCGTGCAGAGCTATTTCACCTGGATGGCGACCGGCGACCTTGGAATCGATGCCGCCTTTCAGCTCGACCAGCTGTCGATGGTCATGGTACTCGTCATCACTGGAGTCGGCAGCCTCATCCACATCTTCAGTATCGGATACATGCGCGACGACCCGGGCTATCCCCGGTTTTTCGCGTATCTGAATC
>JBDSRC010000325.1:0-3108 GCA_039929505.1 Gemmatimonadaceae bacterium | reverse complement strand
CAACCTAGAGAGACACAGATCCGAGGTGACAGAAGCATAGTGTGCGAGATGCGAGAGCAAGGCACTCCTCTCGCATCTCGCCTAACGACCGGGCGAGTTGCCAGAAGCCGCGAGTCAGGCTCCGCTGCGCCCCCAACCTCGCAACCCGTAACTACGCTTCTGTCATCTCGGATCTGTGTCTCTCTAGGTTAACTCGCTCAAGATTCGACTACCTCGTCCACGGCGGTGCGACGCCATTGCTGCGAGCGTACGCGATCATCTGACCGAGGTGCTCGTGCAGGTGCGTGACCGTGAGCAGCATCGCGCGCTGACGGCTCCAGTCCTGCCCGAAGAACTTGATGTTCTCGGTGAGATTCGCGTCGGTCGTCAGGCCCATCGCTTCATGCAGGTGCTTGAACGACGCGTCTAGCTCGGCCACGATCTGGTCCCTCGTCAGCTTGCGCTTCTCGTACGTGTCCAGCGTCTTCATGTCGGTTGCGCTGATTGCAACTGAGGCGGGGATTACCTTGCCCATCATCACCGGGATCAGATAGTTGTCCGACGCGACGTGAAGCAGGACCTCGCCAATCGAGCGAGCGCCGGTGGGGCGCCACGCATAGCTCGCTTCCGGGATAGCCTTCGCGAGGTCGATGAACTTCTTCTGAACGTCGTTGACGTCCTTGTGCATCTCACCCATCAGGCCCTGGGCGGATGCGGACGTCGCGACGGCGAGTGAGAGAAGAAAGGTGAGGGCGCGGGTTTTCATGCGTTGCTCCTTTGGTGTTATGAGAGGATGAAAATACAAACGCTCATGCGCCAGCGCGGCGCACGGAGTGACGGCGGTTTGGCTCCTTCTTCAGCGTGGCGCGATACTCCGCCTTTGCCTCGGCAGGCCGCTTGAGCTCGATCAGCATGTCGCCGAGAAGCTCGCGTGCCGGGGCGAGCGGACCGGGAGTGACCGCGCTTTTCTCGGTCGCGTCTTCGCGCGTGACGGCCTCACGCATCCGCGTCACGGCCTCAACCTCGCGCTTTTCGGCGAGATCCACCCAGGCCTGCGCGGTGAGATGCTGGATGGCCACTTGCTCTGCCCAGTACCCCTCGCCTTTTGCTACCAGTCGCTGTTGAATCGAGGCAAGCGAATCGACTGACGTCTTTGCCTTGGCGAGGTCGCCGGTGTGCGATGCGCCCAATGCGCGCGCGAAGTACGTCATCGCGTCCGTGTACGGATAGTCTGTCGCCCTCGGCTCGAGCGCCGCGGCTTCCGCCCATGCCCGGCGCTCGAGCACCCAGCGCGCGGGAATCGCAGCGAGCGCGAAGAATCCAGCGGACGCCGGCGCCGCTCCCGTGATCGCGCCCGGATTGAATCGCGCGGCGAGAGCCGGCAGCCCATCCAGAATCGCCTTCGCCTCGGCCTGTTTACCGAGCTGGAGGTTGGCGTACATCGCGTAGTCGGAGGCATGCAGTGCTTCAGCGATCGAGCCTGAGCCGAGCGCTACGGCGCCCGACCGCTTGTTGGACTTGACCGACTCCTCCCACATGCCGACCCGCGTGAACGTGTGTGACGGCATGTGCAGCGCGTGCGCCGCGGAGGGAGCGATGCGGGCGTAACGCCTGGCTGCGGCGCGCGCCCTATCGGCGAGCGCCGGATAGTCGTAGGTGTGGATGATGTAATGCGCGAGTCCCGGGTGATCGGGCTGCTTCTCCCAGAGCGGCTCGAGAATGCTGCCTGCTTTCAGCTGATTCGCGTAGGTCTTATCCGTCGGAAGGGCGGACGCTGACAAGGAGAGCGCGTGGAAAACCATTGCCTCGGTATCGGCGGGGTTTCGCACCACCAGATCGTTCATCGCGCGCTCGTAGGCGAGAACCCGCGTGCGCTGATCCTTTTTCTCGAAGTCGTCGTACAGCTGGCTCACGGCCTGGATGTAGCCACGCTCACGATCGGAAGCACCGGCACCAAGTCGTGTCGCAGCGTCAGCCGATTGTTTTCCGTCGCGAAGAAGGGCGACGGAGCGATTGCCGGCGGCCATCGGATTGGTCCAGCGACTGAGCGCGATCCCCCAGTGAGCCATCGCGCAGGTCGAGTCGGCGGTCAGGACTTCATTGAATCCCTTGATCGACGCGCCGAACTCGAACGAGTGCAACAGCGCTACCGCGCGGTCGAACTGCGACGCGACTTTCGGACTGCACGAGTTCGGGAAGTGAACGATTCCGAGCTTTTCGACGGGGTGTGCGTGCTGCTGTGAATAGGCGGTGAGGGCCGGGAGTGTCAGAAAAGCAGCCCCGGCGACCATGGACAGACGTGTCATTAGCGCTCCTTGTTGCGGAGATTTTGCGGCGAAATCACCCGGACGGCAAGCCGTCGAGCGCCCGGCTGTTCGGCTTGACCATCCGGCCACCGCGTCCCACCTTCGACTGGAGACTATTTGAACCCTAGCTGCATTTTCATGCGAAGACGCGAAGTCGTTCAGTTCCTCGGCGCTGCGCTCGCGCTGCCTTTCATCCCGCGGAACGCTGAAGCCGCGATAAGGGCTGCCGAGGAGCTCCACTTCCAACTCGGGGACGGGCAGTTCAAAACTCTCAGCCGCGACCAGCAGGCGCTCGTGGCGAACATCGCCGAGCTGATCATCCCCGAAACGGACACCCCGGGCGCAGCCAGCGTCAAGGTCCCGGAATTCATCGATCTCATTCTCACAGACTGGATGAGCGACGATGAGCGAGCCGCGTTTCTCAGCGGTCTCGGCGACATCGATGCCCGATCGGCGTCCGTTGGCTCGTCCCGCTTCATCGGTCTGGCGCCGGCAAAGAAGGTCGAGCTTCTCACGATTCTCGACAAGGCAAGTGGAGACAAAGCCGGCGCCGGCCTGGCGTTCGCCCGGATCAAGGCTCTCACGGTGTACGGATATTTCACATCCAAACGCGTCGAGCAGGAAATCCTGAAGCCGCAGATGTTCTTCAATGGATACCAGGGCAACGTGCCATTCACTCCCGCGGGCTGACGATGGCTCCAGAGAGCTATGATGCGATCGTCGTCGGATCGGGAATCTCGGGCGGCTGGGCGGCGAAGGAGCTGACCGAGCATGGACTCCGCACGATCGTCCTCGAAGCGGGCCGGCCGATCGATCCGGCCGT
>JBDSRC010000324.1:0-8603 GCA_039929505.1 Gemmatimonadaceae bacterium | reverse complement strand
GGCCGCCCTCCGCTCGCGCTCCTTCCGTTCGCGGATGCCACGCACAGCCTTCGCGAAATCCGCTTCATTGATCCCCTGCTGCGCGTGCCAGCTGATGTCGCGGTGCATCGCGGCGTAGGTGCGATCGCGATCCATCTGGATAGGATTCCCCTGCAGATTGAGCGGCAGGAGAGCAAGGAGCGCGGTCGGAATCGAAACCGGTCCGAGCCTGATCGCGCGCTTGTCGATTCCCCACTTGTAGCCGCCCTTCTCCATCGTCCAGTCCGTCGGGTCTCGCCGCTCCGCGACGCGGGCGATCGAATCGTTGTAAGGCCTGATTCCCTCGGCGATCAGATCATCGATCGTTTCCGCCACCGTTTTTGGCGGCGCCACGATTCTGGTCGGCGGCTGCCACAGCCGCGGGTCGGAGTAGCTCGGCTCGATTCCACGCGATGGACCTCCCCTCCCGACGAGCGGCCCATTTCCGGGTTCGGCTGTCGGAGCGGCTTCCGCGCGCGGTGCCGGGATTCCTTCCGGGGCCACTATCGGCGCGACGACTCTGATCTCCCGCGACGAGAGCGGCCGGCCGTCGCCGCCCACTCGCCCAGCGGTAGGAGCGCTGTTGCCCGGCCTGGCGAGCGCAACGTAGGCCACGCGCTCACCCGCTTCCGGCGCAGGCTGCTTTCTCCTCGTCGCAAAATCGTCCGCACTCAGGATCAGCATCCGCATCAACGCCGTCGCGAGGACGGCGTGCACGCCGACGGAAATGACGAACGAAGGCGAGAAGCGCTTCCTCGACCTCTCCGGCTTTTCTGCGGCGTGGCGAAAAATCATTAGGCGCGCGCTGCGGCGGACTGCGGCTCGGTACGCCGGCCAGGCCGCACGTCGTCGCCGGCCTGAGCCGCGAGACGCTTGAGCACCCGGCCGGCGCGCACAGCCGCTTCACGCAGCCGGTCGGACGACACGATGAAGGACACCCGGAAAAATCCTTCTCCGCCGGGACCGAAGAGCGAGCCCGGAAGCACGATCACGCCTTCGTCCTGCATCAGGCGCTCGCCGAATACCGCGCTCGGGATGTTCTTGGGAAGCGGGAGCCAGAGGTACATCGTCGCTTTCGGCGGCACAACGGGGAACCCAGCGTCGGAGAACGCCGCGACTGCCGCATCGCGACGCTCCTTGAAGGCAGCGACGTTCTGCGGAATCCAGTCCTGGCACTCGTCGAGCGCGGTGGCGGCTGCTGCCTGAATCCCCATGAATGTCCCGGTATCGATGAACGACTTTACCTTTGCGAGCGCGCCCACGATCTCAGCCCTTCCACAGGCCCAGCCGCAGCGCCATCCCGTCATGTTGTACGTCTTGGACATCGAGTGGAACTCGATCGCAACTTCGCGCGCTCCCTCGATCTCGAAGATGCTCGGCGGCACGTACCCATCGTATGCCAGCTCCGAGTAGGCATTGTCATACACCAGCAGGATATCGAGTTCCTTGCAGCGCCTCACCATCTCCTCGAGATACTCCCTTGGCGCGATGGCAGACGTCGGGTTGTTCGGATAGTTGAGGTAGAGGATCTTCGCCTTTTTCAGGATATCGGCAGGGACCTTGTCGAGGTCGACGAGGAAGCCGTTCTCCGGCCTGAGCGCGTACTTGTACGGAATCGCGTCCGACAGGAACGAGCCGCCCAGGTACGAGTTGTAGCCCGGCTCGGGGACGATCGAGTAGTCCCCCGGCTCGAGGTAAGCGAGAGCCAGGTGCGAGATTCCCTCCTTTGATCCGATGAGCGGGATGATCTCCTTGAGCGGGTCGAAATCCTGCCCGAACCGGCGCTTCATGAAGCGCGCGACGGCCTCGCGGTATTCCACCAGCCCGAGCGCGAACCCGTACCGGCTCATTGTCGGGATTCTCACCGCCGCCGAGACTCGGTCGAGGACCTTGGGGGGCGGAGCAAGATCGGCGTCGCCGGCGCCGAGATCGATGACATCGACACCGCGAGCAATCAGCTGGCGCTTCTGCTCAGGGATCTTGGCGAGCGGGTACTCCGGCAGGCTCAGCAAACGCTTCGTATAGGCGGGCACTAGGTATTACCTCGGACGGGGTTGCTCACGCGGCTCGAGCCCGGGATCTCGACTTCGACGACGTCACCGGGGGCGAGAGGGCCCACGCCGGACGGCGTTCCAGTTGCCACGAGATCACCGGGCTCGAGTGTCATTATCCGCGAGATGTAGGCGAGCAGAAATGGGATCGAGAAGACCATCTCGCTGCTGTTTCCGGTTTGGCGCGTGACGCCGTTCACTCGCGTGACGACGGCCAGGCCATCCAGATCCGGGATGCTCGATGACTCCTCTCCCAGAGGGCAGAAGGTATCAAATCCCTTGGCTCTCGTCCATTGCCCGTCTGTTTTCTGCAGGTCGCGAGCGGTCACATCGTTCACCGCGATGACCGACCGGATCGACGCACGCGCGGTGTCCTCGGACACGGCCGTCATCCTGCGTCCGACGACGATCCCGATCTCCCCCTCGTACTCCACCTTCTGCGATGCGGCGGGCAGCCGGATCGCGGTTCCCGCCCAGACCACGCTCGAAGGAGGCTTGAGGAATATCAGCGGCTCCTTCGGGACCTCGTTGCCGAGCTCCTTTGCGTGCTCCCGGTAGTTGCGACCGACGCAAACGATCTTTCCGGGGCGGAAGCTCCTGGTACTCATCCCAGGTTAGTCACGCGAACGCGCCTCCGGTCACTGATGGGATCCGTGGGCAATACGGTAGGCGAGATTTCGCGGCGCACCGAGATCCTGGATAAGGTGATCCATCACGTCCCTGGGGCTCATGCCTTCCTTGCGCACCTTTTTCGCCTCGCCCACCAGCTCGCTCTCGGTGAGCTCGCGATCCTCCGCGCCGGCGATGGCCAGCACGACTTCCCCGCGCGGAGCGGTTTCTTCACACGATATTACCAGCTCGTCGATCGTGCCGCGGCGGAATTCCTCGAACTGCTTCGTGAGCTCCCGCGCGACGACGGCCTTTCGTCCCCCGGCTCCTGCCGCGGCGAGCGCCGACATGGTCTGGGTGACCCGGTTTGCCGCCTCGAAAACCACGTTGGTGAAGCGCGACTTCACGATTTCATCGATCGCGGCGGCGCGCTCCTTACCCTTGCGCGCGATGAACCCGAAGAACGTGAATCGGTCGAGAGGGAGCCCCGATCCCACGAGGGCAGCCATCACTGACGAAGCGCCGGGAATGGGGACCACTGGAATGCCTCCCTCGATGGAAGCGCTCACGAGTCGGGATCCAGGATCGGAGATGAGAGGCGTTCCAGCGTCAGAGATCAATGCGATCGAATCCCCCCGCTTCAGCTTGGCGACGAGGCGCGGCGTCTCCTTCGCTTCATTGTGCTCGTGGTAGGAGCTCAGGGGAGTCGAAATCCCGTAATGGTCGAGGAGCCGGCGGGAGTGACGCGTATCCTCGGCAACAATGAGCGCGGCCGAGGAGAGTACCTCGACCGCGCGGTGAGACATGTCTCCCAGATTTCCGATGGGAGTGCTCACCAGAAACAGGGTGCCCGCCCCACTGGAGCTCACGCCAGCCGGCTTGGGCGCCGGGCTACGCGGCGTGCTTCTCGAACTTCTCCGCTAGCGCCGGTTTGCCGACGAATCCGATGACCTGATCCACGAGCTTCCCGTCCTTGAAGAACAGAATCGCCGGAATGGAGCGGACGTTGAACTTGGTGGACGTCTTGATGTTGGTGTCAACGTCAACCTTGGCGACCTTCGCCTTGCCCTCATATTCGATTGCGAGCTGGTCGAGAACGGGGGCAATCATGCGGCACGGCGCGCACCATGCCGCCCAGAAATCGACGACAGCGAGTCCCTTGTGCTGCTCGATCTGGGTCTCGAAATCGGAATCGGTTACATCAAGGGCATTCGACATTGTAAAGTCTCCAGTCCGCGGCACGCCGCGAAGCTTCGTCGGTTAATTTGGTCGGGGAGGGCCTCCCCTACTACTGCAATTTAATGACCCCATCAACCCCGCGTGGAGTTCGAGTTTCACACATTGGCATTGCGGTGCGGGCGCTCGGCGAAAGCGTGCCTTTTTTCCGCGATGTCCTCGGCCTGGCCGAGGTGGAGCTGGATGATGCGGATGGGGCGAAGATCGCCGGCTTTGCCGCGGGAGAACCCCTGGTCGAGCTGCTGGAAGCCGTCGAACCGGACTCGCCAATCGGCCGGTTCATGGAAAAGCGCGGTGCCGGGATTCACCACATCTGCTTTTCGGTCGACGATCTCGATGCCGTTCTCGAGCGCTGCCGGAGTGCCGGGCTTCAGCTGATCGACGAGGTGCCGCGCATCGGTGCCGAGGGAAAACGAATCGCTTTTCTGCACCCGCGATCGACGGGTGGAGTGCTCATCGAGCTCTCAGATCACTGACCTCTGAGAGCCGGATCAGGATTGCCGCAGAAATCGCGTACGGACGCAATGTCCATGTTGTCGACATACCATCTCTGGGCCGGACCTTGAATCGTGTAGAACATCGGCTGTCGGGTGACGTTGCCTTTCTTCAGCTCGACCCGGACCTCGCGATGGCCGCCGATTCCGTCCGCTTCACCGAGGATGCGATAACTGTCGTGGGTGAAGAAGCACGCGAGAATGACCTGGCGTTTTTCGAGCTCGGTCCGATCCATTGTCCCCCGTGCCGGTCCCGCTTTCGTTCCGAACACGTTGGACATCGCCTGGATGTCGGTCGCCTTCGCCGCCTTGAGGAACTGTTCGACGGCGAGCCTGGGGCTCACGGCGCCCGTTACCTGGCCCGACGGGGCCTGCTGCGTGCTCGAGCATGCGGAAAGAAGGACAACCGCGGCGATGAATCTGAAACGCACCATACAATTCTCCACGAGATGGAGCTCCGACCTGCGACCAGAGCTTAAGACCTACGGACGGTGACAATGCCAGCAAGGCAACAACGGCTCTATATCAATATCGATCACGTCGCGACGTTGCGTCAGGCGAGGCTTGCTGATGAGCCTGATCCTGTCGCCGCCGCTACCGCGTGCGAAGCGGCAGGCGCGGATGGAATCACCGCACACCTGCGTGAGGATCGCCGTCACATCCAGGACGCCGATGTCGAGCGGCTTCGCGAGAGTGTGCGAACGTACTTCAATCTGGAAATGGCTTCGATTCCCGAGATGATCGAGATCGCCCGGCGCGTGCGTCCCGAACAGGTGACGCTCGTCCCCGAAAGGCGGGAAGAGATTACCACCGAAGGCGGTCTCGACATTCTCAGCGAGCCCTCCAGGATCCGCTCCGCGATCGATGCCCTTTCGACAGCCGGCATTCGTGTCAGCCTTTTCATCGATCCAGTCATTCGGGCAGTGGAGCAGGCCGCGAAGCTCGGCGTGCACGCCATTGAGCTTCACACTGGGCGATACGCGCACGACTCTGGTTCCGCCGGCCCAATCCAGGCGCTCCGCGAATCGGCGCGAGTCGGCGTCGAGCTCGGGCTCGCCGTGCACGCCGGGCACGGACTTACAGTGCGGAACGTCGCGAGTGTCGCCGCGATTCCGGAAATCGAAGAGCTGAACATCGGCCATTCAGTCGTCGCAAGATCGGTTTTCGTCGGGCTGGACGCGGCGATCCGGGAGATGCGCGAAGCGATGCGGCGCGCTCGGTCGTCTTAATGGCGAGACTTTGACTGGAACAGGCCCGGAAGGCGAGCTTTCGGGTGGCTCTTTGGAGAACAAGCTGTCATGACCACGCCGCCACGTTTGCTCGATTTCTTCATCCTCGAAGCCGGGGACTACCTGCTGCGGCTCGAGACACTCGTCACGCAGCAGGGATTGCAGCCCTCGGACGCGGTGGCGTTTGCTGTCGCCGCGCGCGGATTGAGGGGCAGCGCGACGATGGCGAAGGCGACGGGGATCTCCAGTCTTGCCACGACGGTCGAGCGCATCGCCACCGCGGTGGCACAGGGGAAGGCGGCGTGGGAGCCGGAGCTGCAGCGCGCGCTCGTGGGTGCCATCGAGGATCTCAAGGTTCTCGTTCACGGTGTTCGCAACTGGAGCACCGAGCAGGAATCGCGGGCCGCTGAAGCAGTCTCGCGGCTCGCTCGTTATGCGCCTGCGCGCATCGAGAGAAGCGAAGACATCGTTCTTCCGATTTCACACCTCTTCTTCAACGACAATGGCCAGCATATCGTCGAGGTCGCGGCGAATTCCAGGACTCACTACGAGCAGCAGCTGCGCGAGCAGGGTGGGGTGACGCCTGGTGTGCTGTCACCGACCGTCGAACGAATTCCGACACCTCCAAGGCCGAGCACCCCTCAACCGGCGACGGCGCCGGTGCGCGGCGGGCCGGGCCCGCGTGGCCAGGAGCTGCGCGATGCGCTCACCTCGAGTCTCGCGACTATGAAGTCGCTCGAAAGCCGGCGATCCGGTCCGCACCCCACCGCTGCCGAGCTCGTACCGATCCAGAGCCTGGTCTACCGAGGTCAGCGCGCGGTGGAGCGCGCGGCCGAGATCAGAAGAGTTCTCAAGAAGAGCGAAACTCCGCCCACGCGCGCGCTCGTCGACGAGCTCGTGGATCTGGTCGAGCTCGCAACCGCCGAGTAGAGGTTGAGGCCGGGCTGGCGCGCGGCGCTCGGATTGGTTCTGAGTGCCGCGCTGATCTACTTGACGCTGAGGGGCATCTCGCCGACGGAAGTCGCGCGACACCTCTCGAACGCCGATCCGCTCCTGTTCCTTGGAGCGATCATCTGCGCGACTGCCATCTTCGGACTCCGCGCGCGTCGGTGGCAGACGATCCTCGAGCCTGCGGGTTCTCACGTTCCAATGGGCCCGTTATGGCGGGCGACTGCAATCGGCATGATGGTGAACAACGTCGTGCCTGCGCGGGCCGGTGAGGTTGCGCGCGCGTACGCTCTCACCAGGGAGACTCGCGTTCACTTCCCCGCGGCGCTCGCGTCCCTGGTGGTCGACCGCCTGTTCGACGCGATCGTTCTGCTGATGCTCGCCGCTATCGCGCTGCTCGATCCGGCCTTGTCCACCGGTCAGACGCTCGCAGGCCGTCCAGTGTCGGACTTCGCCGTGGGGTCGATCGGGCTGGTGCTGGTCCTCGTGATCGGTTTGTACCTGCTCGTCTTTTTTCCGGCGCGGGTGCTCGCACTTTTTGGTCGAATGGCCGCTCGGATCTCGCCCAAGGTCGAAGCACGCGGGCGACGAATCCTTGAAGCTTTCATCGCGGGTCTCTGCGTTCTCCGGAGTCCCGGGCGTTTTGCGGCGGTATTCGCGTGGACGCTCGCGCACTGGCTCCTCAACGCACTCGGATTCTGGCTTGCGTTCCGAGCCGTCGGCATCACCGCGCCGTTCTCCGCCGCGTTTTTTCTGCAGGCCTTCATCGCGCTCGGCACGGCCGTCCCTGCTCTGCCCGGGTTCTTCGGCGTCTTCGAGTACATGTCGGTGCAGGGCCTTGGCGTGTATGGCGTCGGGCAACAGCAGGCGGCGACGTGGGCGATCGGTTTCCATATCCTCTCTTTCATTCCAATCACTCTGATCGGTGCCTACTACTTCACGCGCCTCGGGATGAAGATGAGTGAGCTGCGCGCGCCCGCCGAGGCGGCGGCCTGATGAGCACGGCGGGACGGACGTTCGCTCAGGCGAAGGTCAATCTCGCGCTCAGAATCCTCGGTTTAGCCACCGATGGTTATCACTCGATCGAAACAGTATTCCTCCGGCTCGATCTCGCCGACGCTGTCACCGTGAGAGTTACTGACGGCGCGCGCTCGCTCACTTGCGAGCCAGGGGTCAGTGTAAACCCCGGGGACAACCTGGGCTTCCGCGCCGCATCACTTTTTGCGAGAGCCGTGGGGTGGCCCGACGGGTTCGAGATCACCATCGAGAAGCGGATCCCGGTCGGCGGTGGTTTGGGCGGCGGGAGCGCCGATGCGGCAGCGGTTCTCAGAATCCTGAACGCGCTTTCACCGCGGCCGGTCGCGAACGAGAAATTGCTGGAGATCGCAGCGCTGGTAGGCGCCGACGTTCCGTTCCTGACCAGTGATCACGTGATGGCGCTGGGCTCTGGCCGCGGCGAAAGACTGGAGCCGCTTGCCCCGCTTCCCGAGCGGAGCCTCGCTCTGATCGTCCCGCCTCGCGGCATGTCGACCGCGGATGCATACGAGCGTGTCAGAGCAGGGCGCGGGGAATATGCGCCGCGACCGAGGGCGCTCAGGCCCGAGATGTTTGAATCGTGGGATCACGTGGCGCGGCATTCGGTCAACGAGTTCGAGGCGTTCCTGGGTAACGACTTTCCGGAGATTCCCCGATGGCTGGCTACGGGCGCGCGACTCGGCCTGCTGACCAGACTGAGCGGGTCGGGCTCGACGATATTTCTCGTCGATGCCGGAACGAAGGATTCACTTCAGGCGGCAATTGCATCGCTCGGGCTCGAGCCAGGCGCGACGGTCATCAGAACGCGCACCGCCCGGAGCGTTGTCCCGGTAGAGATACTGGGCTAGTTTTCCAATCCCCGCTGCCCCCTCGTCCAATGGCAGGACGTCGGTCTTTGGATCCGATAATGGTGGTTCGAATCCACCGGGGGCAATTGATCTAAGTCCTTTAGTCACTTAACTTGTAGGGCTGCATGGACGGAT
>JBDSRC010000323.1:0-12127 GCA_039929505.1 Gemmatimonadaceae bacterium | reverse complement strand
CTGAAACGTTACGCCGCGAACGACCCCAGCGCGCGACCCACGTCTCCTTCACGAAGCCGCTTCAACGCCCGATCACGAAGCTGACGGACTCGCTCGCGAGTGACGCCGAGCAGAGAGCCAATCTCTTCCAGCGTGTGCTCGCGCCCACCCTCGAGCCCGAAGTACAGCCGGAGCACCTTTGCATCTCGCGGCGGCAGCGTCGACAGCGCCGTCTCGATCTCGTCGTTGAGGAAGCGGTTCATCGCCTCTTCCTCTGTGTCGGGCATCTCGTCGGCGACGAAACGCTCGATCAGAGACCGATCGCCTTCGGGATCCATCGGCGCATCGAGACGCACTTCGCCGGTGTTTAGAGCGGCGAGCGACTGGACGACATCTACCGACAGACCGGTGAGCTTCGACAGCTCCTCGGGGGTCGGCTCGCGCCGCATCTTCTGCCGGAGGATCTCGGACGCCTTGATGATCCGCGACAAGTCGGCGGTCCGGTTGAGCGGAACGCGCACGGTGCGGCCCTGCCTCGCGAGCGACGAAAGAATCGCCTGGCGGATCCACCATACGGCGTACGAGATGAACTTCACACCCTGATCCGGATCGAACTTCCGGGCAGCCGTGAGCAGACCGACGTTGCCTTCACCGATCAAGTCGATGAGCGGCATGCCGCGGTTCTGGTATTTCTTTGCCACGGAGATCACGAAACGAAGATTCCGCTGGACGAGCTCCTGCAGCGCGTCCGGATCTCCGGCGCGAATGCGACGAGCAACGTCGATCTCCTCGGTGCCTTTGAGCAGCGGATAGGTGCTTACCTCGTACAGATACTGATCGAGGATATCCCTCTCCGGCTCGCTTGGCGCTATCCCGGCGACGGCCGCTTTGCGGCGACGCTTTACTTCAGCCATTGGTACATTACCTCAGGTACTGCGTGAAAACTCTGGTTGCTAATTGCGGCCCTGATGGGGCCGGCAAATGCGAGCGAATGAGTGTAATTCCACAACCTGTAACGCGCGTCAGCTAAATCACTGATGCGGAATCAGAAATTCTTGGTTGTGGAGCGCTGCAAGATACCGGCCGTTGGCGATGACGCCATAGCGAATTTCTTGACATCGATACTACCCGTGGATATCCTTCGCGGTTCCTGTCGCGCCTCTATGGAGTCAGGAAATGCCGGGGGTGTAGCTCAGTTGGGAGAGCGCTTGAATGGCATTCAAGAGGTCAGGGGTTCGATTCCCCTCACCTCCATGGCTAGGGAAAAGAGTCCGTCGAACGAATGTTTGTCGCGGGAATAGCTCAGTTGGTAGAGCACAACCTTGCCAAGGTTGGGGTCGCGGGTTCGAGTCCCGTTTCCCGCTCTCGGAGCGGCAGGGGCGGTTAGCTCAGTTGGTTAGAGCGCCACGTTGACATCGTGGAGGTCACAAGTTCGAGTCTTGTACCGCTCATGGATTGACTCAGCGGCATGATACGCCGCCAGTTGTCCGCAGTTCGCAGTGGATTTTTGCGCCCGTAGCTCAATTGGATAGAGCATCTGACTACGGATCAGAAGGTTAGGGGTTCGAGTCCCTTCGGGCGCGTAGGTAAATCAAAGGGTGGTAACGACTTATAGACTCGTCGCTACCCCCCCCTTTTTAGCTCCTGAACCATCGTTCTACCGTGGTGCTACATAGAGCCAGAGCGCGATCCCTTGCAGTAAGAAGCCGAAGATCGGCAGACCCATTCCGATCTTTACGTTGTGTGCCTGGCGTAGTCGGTCGGCTTTCTGCGAGGGGCTGCTATCCCAGCGTGTTGCAGATAATTCCTCGGCTTCCGCATCCGACACGAGCAAGCCATTCGCGTGGTATCGGATTGCAGGCGTCTTCGGTTGCTCGACGCGCATCTCTTCGGCTGGCGGGGCATGGTAGAACATCGCCAGTTCCCATCGACTGGGCGGGCACAACACCTCACGCAAAATCCGGCGTGAGGTCTCGCGCCCGTGGCACGGCCTGCGCTGTACACTTGCGCGCACGAGATACGTCCGGGAACTAGATCGGCGCCTTGTGGCTTTCAATTCGTCGGCTGAATTCTCCGACTTTCCATAGCCCGAGGCATGATGTCGTGGAAGCGAGACCTCCTCACGACAATTGGACAGAAACTGGCAGGCTTGCCGCACGATCGGCGAACAGCTGATGAGCGGTTCCGCGACGAGGCCCTTCCGCATCTCGACGCCGTCGCTCGTTATGCGCTGTCGCTGACCCGCGACGCGTCCGACGCCGATGACCTCGTCCAGGAAACGTTCTTGCGCGCCTTTCGGGCTTGGGAGCGGTTCGTTCCGGGAAGCGAGTGCCGGGCGTGGCTCTTCACGATTTGCCGTAACACGTACCTGCGCTCGTCGAAACGCGAGCAGCGCGTAACGGCGTATGAAGATGCGGATCTGGAGGCGCTCGGCGCAGCGGCCGTTCACGCGTCCGCGCAGCAGGAGGGACTGGAAGAGGTTTTTGCGCGGAAGGAAATGATGGCCGCCATTCACGCTGCCGTGGACGAGCTGCCCGAAGTCTTCAGAGAGGCCGTAGTTCTCGTTGACCTCGAGGAGCAAGGCTACAGCGAAGCCGCGCGCATCCTTGAGATTCCGATCGGCACGGTACGGTCGCGGCTGTTTCGGGGGCGCCGGCTGCTCCAGGAACGGTTAATCGAGTATGCACGCGACGCCGGGTTCGCCGGGCACGGCAACGCAAATCCTACCCGAGGGGATCGTCATGAAGAGGAATGAGATGCTGGACTGCGATGCCGTGATGCGGCAGCTCTGGGACTATCTTGATGGCGAGCTGACGGCGGATCGCGAAGCCGCAGTTCGCGCGCATCTCTCGGCCTGCAAGCGCTGCTACCCGCAATACAATTTCGAGCTCGCCTTCACCAAGGCGCTGGTAACAAGCCGGCGCGAGCATTCAAGTCCGGAGGCACTCAGAAGCCGCGTCCTCGCGGCCCTGAGAGCCGAAGGATTCGCGGCCTAGCGAGGTCCGCTCAGACGCGCGCTGGTCGAAGGACGGCCTCTGACTCCGGCTGGCCGTACACGACGCCTACAATCGCGCCATACACCAGGTGGCCGACGAGGCTTCCCATCGCGGGCGCCGCCGAGCCGCCGAACGGCGGCATGCCCATCATCGGCATTACCGCGACCATCGCGAGAATCCAGGGGGCGAGCCCGTAAAGAGCGCCGCGCAGCGGGGGCGCGCCGGGCAGTCGCGGCGCCACCACCGCGTAGATCAGCGCGAGAATGATGCCGATCATCAAGTGGCCACCCCATCCGAGCAGGACATTACCCCCCATCGCGCCCGCAAGCATATCGGCGGGGTTCATTCGCGGCAGTCCCATGACAGGCGCTATCCATAACCCGATCGCCGTCATCACCAGCGTCCCCAACACACCACCCGCCACTGCCCGAGGCCAATTGCGTTTCATAGTAAAGCTCCTTGGAGGTTTCACGGAGACAAACCACAAGTGCCGCCGGAAGTTCCCGAGGGGCCAGGCCTTTCGGTGAGCGCCGGCCGGCCGCGGACCGGCTACTGCTCGATTTCTACGCCGCGCCAGAAGCCGACGCGATCGCCCACCATCGCGGCTGCCGGCTTCGGGTCGGTGTATTCCCCACGCGACGTCGGTAGCGGCGGATTCATGGAGGCGGATGGAGTAGTATCGCGCCTGTCACCAGCCGGCACGTTGGTTCCGCCTCGAGCGCGCTCTCCTGTGCCCGGAGCCGAGAGCGAACGTCGGAGGAACCTTCCGACCTGCCGGCGTCTTGTCAGACGACACTCCGTTCGGCTTCTTTTTTGGCAGGAGGCTTTCGTCGATGAGTCAGGCGCCTATGAGCGAGGCAACGCTGGACAAACTCCAGCGGGACACGTTCGGGTACTTCCTGAAAGAGACCAATCGCGCCAACGGCATGGTGCCGGATAACACGCGCCGGGGCGCGCACGCCAGCATCGCGGCCATCGGGTTTGCCCTGGCAGCCTACACGATCGGCGTCGAGCGCAGATGGGTCACCCGCGCTGAAGCCATGCAAAGAACGCTGACGACACTGCGTTTCTTCCGACAGAGCGAGCAGAGCGAAGCGCCGGGCGCGACCGGGTACAAAGGCTTTTATTACCACTTTCTTTACATGGACAGCGGACGCCGGGCCTGGGAGTCCGAGTTATCGACGATCGATTCGACGTTTCTGCTCGCCGGTGCGCTGACGGCTGCCGCTTATTTCGATGGGGATGCGCCAGAAGAGCGCGAGATACGCACACTCGCGGAGGAACTCTACGCCCGGGCCGATTGGGAGTGGGCTCTGAACGCCGGTGAAACAGTTTCCATGGGCTGGAAGCCGGAGTCGGGATTTCTGCCGTACCGATGGGAGGGCTACAACGAAGGGCTGATACTTTACCTGCTTGCTCTCGCATCCCCTGCACATCCGATCGCGCCGGAAAGTTACAGGGCCCAGACCAGAACCTACCGTTGGAAAAATCTCTACGGTTACGAGTTTCTCTACGGCGGCCCACTGTTCGTCCACCAGCTCTCGCACATGTGGGTCGACCTTCGCGGCATCCAGGACGAGTTCATGCGCGAGAAAGGGATTGATTATTTCGAGAACAGCCGCCGCGCGACGTACGTGCAGCAGCGGTACGCAATTGAAAACACGCGGGAGCACGGAGGTTACCAGGAGCACTGCTGGGGTATTACGGCAAGCGATGGCCCCGGCCCGGCCTCTCTCCGGATCAAGGGTGTCGAACGGAGATTCTTCGACTATGAAGCGCGCGGCGTACCGTACGGGCCGGACGATGGCACGATCGCCCCATGGGCAGTGGCGGCTTCGCTGCCGTTTGCGCCGGAGATCGTTCTCCCGGCGCTGCAATATTTCAGCGAACGATATCCAGAGATGATCAGCCAATACGGATTCAAGTGCAGCTTCAACCCGACGTTTACCGCGGAGTCGCATGGAAAGACCGGCTGGATCTCGAAAGGATACTACGGACTCGACCAGGGGCCTATTGTCATGATGATCGAAAACCACCGCTCGGGATTTCTCTGGGAGCTGATGAAGAAATGCCCCTTTATCGCCGACGGCCTGCGCAAAGCGGGATTCACGCCGGCGGTAAATCCGGCGCCAGCGAAATGATCAACGCATCGCGGACGCAGGCTGGAAAGCGCTTCATCACAGACGGGGATATTGAAGTTCCGGCCGTCACCGGAGAGCAGATGCGCGACGTCGATCGCGTCGCCATGGAAGAGACGGGACCGAATCTCCTTCAGATGATGGAGAACGCCGGGCGCAATCTCGCTTCGTTGGCGTTTGAGGTTTTGGGTCGAGGTTGGGAGAAAGCCAGGATCGTCACCCTCGCCGGCAGCGGAGGTAACGGCGGTGGAGGGATTTGCGCCAGCCGTCATCTGGCAAATCATGGGGCGAATGTGACGCTCTGTCTGGCTGACCCGAGTCGCATGAGCGAAGCGGCTTCATTTCAGCGCCAGATTTTTGGCTTCACTACCGGCAAGGAAACGGCCCCGAGCCGTCTTCGCGAAGAATTGCCGGATCTGATTCTGGATGCGCTGATCGGTTACGGGTTGAACCGTGCGCCGGCGGGCGGGACAGCAGAACTGATTCGGTGGGCCAACCAAACAGATTCGCCGATTCTGGCTCTCGATATCCCCTCGGGCGCAAATGCCACGACGGGAGAAGCGCCGGGAGACGTGATCAGGCCGAGGTGGACGATGACGCTGGCTTTGCCGAAAACGGGCCTCGTCCCCAGCAACAGCGGCCAACTTTTTTTGGCTGACATAGGCATTCCCGCCGCGGTCTATGGCCGTTTGGGATTGAACTATACGTCACCCTTTCGCGATCGCTTCCACCTGCCTCTGAAGGTGGCGGTGAGCAGCTACGCGAAGTGATCGCCGCGACGCATCGCAACGTATAGATTCGGCGTCGAACGGACCCGGCACTCCATCGTATCAGCAGGCAGGTGAGGCACAATGGCCTGGATCAACGTCATCCCGGAAGCGCAGGCGTCGGCGGAGTTGACAGCGGCGTACGACCAAGTCCTCGCCGCTCGCGGACGCGTGTCAAACATTCTCAGCATCCACAGCGTGCACCCCGCTGCAATGCTCGCGCACGTTCACCTCTATGCCCAGCTGATGTTCGGCACCTCGGAAGTAACGCGCGCCGAGCGTGAGATGATCGCCGTCGCGGTTTCGGCGGTGAATGGGTGTCACTATTGAATACAGCATCACGGAGAGTCTCTCCGTCGGCTCACCGGGGACGAATTGCTTCTCTCCTCGCTCATTCGGGATCCCGCCGCGGCGGACTTGCCGCCTCGCGGACGCGCACTCGTTTCCTACGCGCTCAAGCTGACGCTACGCCCGGCTGAGATGACGGCAGACGACGTCCAGACACTGAGAGACGCCGGCCTGCAAGATCGCGCCATTCATGATGTGGCCGCGGTAGTTGCTTATTTCAACTACGTGAATCGGGTGGCACTGGGATTGGGAGTCGAGCTCGAACGCTGAAGCGTGTACAGGCGACCGCCACCACCAGGTGTGGTCTGCGGAGTGCAAAGATATTCTCTCGAAGTCAGCGGTCCGGAACTTTCGCCTTCCCACAGGAATTGACGTGACAGGAAGTCGCATTTTTTTAAACAGTTGACAAGGAGAGCAGATGCGTACCGTAATCTTCAGCCTGGCGGCCGGTGCGGCGCTGACGGCATGCGCCAAGGATCGGAGTGAGCCGGCGGGCGACACTCAAAGTGCCACCACCGCGACGACCGCCGCTGCGCCGCGCGAGCGCGTCATGACGGTGACCGGCGGCGGACCTGTGATTCAGATTCTGCCGGGACCGGATGCCGTGGCCGACAGCGCTGAGTCAGTGATCCGCAAGGCACCCCCGGAGAAACAGAAAATGCTCCGCATGCTGGCGAAGAACGGGCCGTTCTCCGACAAGGTGGCGGTCGTGAATGGCAAATTTGACGGGACGTTCTGGGATCGCGGCAACAGCGGTAATGATTCCGTTGCCGCGGCCGCAACCTTCACCACTCAGGATGGCGCGCATTGGCGCGTAGTGATCGACCGCGTCGCGCCGCAGGACGAGGGACCGATGGACCCCCACTGGGGCGGCGTCGGCACCGACGTCACGTATCATGGCTCGACAGGACTCGGTCTTCCGCTGGTGCCGACGGTGCGAGCCGCGGTGACGTACTACGGTATGTCCAGCCTGTACCGGGATGATAAGCTCGTGGACGGCGCCGCGGCTACGCATGTCATGCTCACGTCGCAGGCCCGTCACAAGAGCAAAGGAAGCGATTTCGCGTACACGTGCTGGGACTGCACGAAGTTCCCGGTCGAGCAGCTCCACCTCATGCTCATGCCGCCGATGGGAAAGATGTATCAGGTGCCCGGGGGGATCCTCCACGTCATGTGGCAGAAGAGCCAGGGCACGACGCGCGCGTCACGGTAAGGGGATTCCGCGCGGCGGGGGGAAAAACGGCGTTCAAAACTGGAGTGATCGATCGCGAAGTTGACGGTGGAGTTGTTGGCCGGCGCGGAGACGCGCACGGCGCTTGATGCGGGCCGCCGCAAGGCGGCCGCGGTGCGACCGACAGCCACCAAGACGGCGCGGGTGCGGCGATGATCCTTGCGTGCGACGTCGGCGGCACCAAGACTGATCTCGCGCTGTTCGAGTCGGACGGCACGACCTTGCGACAAGTGAGGCGGCAGACTTTCCGCAGCCAAGAGCACGGTGCTCTACACGAGATCGTCACCTTATTCATGGGGCAGAGCCCGTTACGACTCGAGGCCGCCGGCTTTGGCGTAGCGGGTCCGGTGCACGCGGGTCATGTGAAGACGACCAATCTGCCGTGGACGGTGGATGGGGCGCGCCTCGCACGAGTGCTTGGGCTCGGCCGCGTCTCGCTTCTGAACGACGTCGAGGCGCAGGCCTGGTCTGCGCTCAGACTGACGGCGGGCGAGCAGCTGGCCCTGCAAGCGGGAACGCCAGACTCTGGCAACATCGCGGTCATCGCCGCGGGCACGGGACTCGGGTGCGCGGCGCTGATACGCGGCGACGGACCCGTCCGTTCACTCGCGAGCGAAGGTGGACACGCGGATTTCGCGCCGAGCGACGATGCGGAAATCGAGCTTCTTGGCTTCTTGCGGGGGCAGTACGGGCGTGTCAGCGTCGAGCGAGTGGTCTCGGGGCCCGGTCTTTTCAAGATCTACGAATTCCTCCGCGAGAAGGATCCCGGCGCGGAACCAGGCTGGCTCGCTGAGGCACTCCAAAAAGAGACCGATCCGACCGCAACGGTTGCCCGGGCCGCCCTCGATGGAAGCTGTCCACTGGCCGAGAAAGCGGTGCTCTTTTTCCTCGGCTCCTACGGCGCGGAGGCCGGTAACTGGGCGCTTCGGACCCTGGCCGTCGGAGGCGTTTGGCTGGGCGGCGGCATCGCTCGCAAATTGTTCGTGGGGCCGTCGGGTACTTCAGATGCGTGGAGGAAACGTGCCCGCGAGGCGTTTCTCAATAGGTTTCGCGACAAAGGGAGATTGAGCCCGCTCCTCGAGGCAACCGCCGTCCAGGTGGTGATCAGCGATCAGGCCGCCCTCATGGGCGCGGCCTGTTTCGCGTTCTCGGAGGTCGGAAACCAGTCCGCGAAATCCACGGAACGAAAGAACGAGAAGGAGCAGACATGCGAATCGGATTGACCGGCCGCTGACGAATGGGGGCCAACATGGTGCGGCGTCTCATCCAACGCGGGCATGAGACGGTGGTTTTCTACCGCTCGGCAAAGGAGATCGATACACTGGCTCGGGAAGGGGCCGAGGGCGCTAGGTCCTACTCCGATTTGGCTGCCCGTCTTCGAACTTCGGGGACTTCGCGCGTGGTGTGGTTGATGGTGCCCGCGGCAGTGGTCGACTCGGCGATCGCCGAGCTTCAGCCAGTCCTCGAACGGGGAGACACCATCGTCGACGGTGGAAACTCGTACTACGTCGATGACTTGCGGCGGGCCAGAGAGAAGCGGAGACGCTGGGGTTGGATGCAAGAACTCACACCATATAAGGCAGATCCGACCCACTTGTCGGATACGCATAGACCATCTGCCGCATCTCAGTAGCAGAAATATCGTTCCTGATTGCCAGCGCAAGGAGGTTGATCACCTCTTCTGCATGACGCCCCAGAAGATGCGCGCCCACTATCCGATCGCTGTCCGCGTCCGCGATGGTCTTGAACATTCCGACCGGCTCGCGGGCGATACGACTGGAGTACCAGCCGCCCGTATCTCCCGTCTTCACGCGAACATTGATTCCCTGCTCACGCGCCGCTTTCTCGGTAAGACCCACGCTGGCGAGAGGAGGCTGGGTGAAGACGACGCTTGGAATGCCGCGGTAGTCCGGCCGTTTCCGGTTTCCGTTCAGAAGGTTCGACGCGACAATCGTTCCCTCGTGTGCCGCGACAGGCGTAAGCGGCAGAGACCCCGGCGGTAACGCGATATCCCCGACAGCATACACGCGCGGATTCGTCGTGCTCTGAAGAAACTCGTTGACGGCGATGGCGCCATTCCGCTCGAGGCGAACATTCCCCGCTTGAGCCCCCAGTCGCGCAGTGTTCGGCACTCTGCCTGCTCCGTGCACGACGAGATCCGTCTCGATCGAGTAGGCTCGATCTCCCGCTTTCGCGCGCACGAGGAATTTCCCGCTGGCTCCCGCACGCTCCACGGCTGTTACGCTCGTGTCGAGTCTGATGTCGACCCCGATCTCCCTGCTGTGGGCGATGAGCTTCTCGACCACCGATGAATCGAAGTGCGGAAGCGGCGCGCCGCGGCCGATGACCACTACCTCTGCCCCCGCGCGATGCGCTACATGCGCAAACTCCAGCGAGATGTACCCGGCGCCGATGAACGCGATGCGGCGGGGTAGCGAGTCCATCTCCAGAAACCCGGTGCTCGAGATCACGAGTTCCTCACCTGGAATATTCAATCGGCGCGGGCCCGACCCCGCGGCGATGACGAAGTGCCGGGCCAAGAGCTGACGAGCGCCCACCAATATCCGGTCTTCGGCGAGAAAGCTCGCTTCGCCATGCAGCGTCTCGATACCCTGTTTCGTCAGCGCTTGCTCTCTTGCCGCGGGAACAGGATCAGTAAAAGTCCGCTTGAATCGCATGAGCGCGGGCCAATCGATCGTCGCTTCCCCCTCACCGGTCACCCCGTGACCGAGCATCCTGTTGCTCCAGGAAACGACATCGCTCGCCGCGACGAGAACTTTTTTTGGATCACATCCGCGAAGCGCGCACGTTCCGCCGTAGGGTTGGTCGTCGACTACGGCGACGCGCCAGCCGGCCGCGCGACACTTCGATGCGGGAGCGGAGCCGCCGCCGCCCGTCCCCAGGACGACCAGATCAAAGTCGGCTCCCGCGGTCGACATCTCTACGCGGCGGTGCAGGCGCGACGCAACGTCACGTTCCATACCGTGGCGGCGACGAGCGCCACCGCCCCGAGCCCGATCACTGCCCGCGCGGGCTGTCCGTGCACGAAGAGAACTCCCGCGACCAACGCCGCGGCGCCGGCACTCGCAGCCACGATCGGGCCCGAAGATCGATGAAACCGGCGATCGTCCCGGAACGCGCCAAGCGCGATCGCGAGAGACACGGCCATCAGAGGAAGCAGAATCGCATCCCTTCGGATGAAGCCGAGACCGACTGAAGCTAGAACGCCGAGTACGAGTGGAAAACCCGCACAGCAGAGCGCCGCGAAGATGGCGCCGAACACGCCGGCGCTGTCGGCAAGTCGAGGAGACTTCTTCAACAGCCTTGCCGATCCGGTTGAGCCTGCATCGACGGACATCGCGCCGTGCCGTAGGAGCAAAACACACAGCAGTCGCCGGCGAGAGGCCTGAGCACTTCTCCGCAATGCGTGCACTGATAAAAGAACTGACACGCGCCGGTCGGCATCCGCTCCTCCCGCTCGCCACCGCAGCGCGGGCAGCGAATCGTTGAGAGAAGCTGGACGGAATCTTCGATGGTCACTTGCTTCCGCAGCAACTACCGCAGCACGTGCCACCAGGCTCGCAGCCACAGGTGCAGTTGGGACAGTCGCAGCAGCAAAGTTCGGCACTCATACGCGTATCCTCCAAAAAAAAAGTTAGAACAAATGCCAGTCTTGTAACCGGTTCAGTCGCGACCATCGGTGAGCGCCTCGATGATCGGACACTCGTGATTGGCATCGCCGTTCTGGCACGCACCCGCGAGCTCGGCGAGAGTCTTCCGCATGGCGGTGAGCCTCCTCACCCGCCGATCGATCTGTTCGACCTTGGTCTGCGCCAGGGTGGCGACCCTCGAGCAGCTCCTCGGGTTCTTGCGCAGCGCGATCAGCTCCGAGATGTCGCGCAGCGTGAAGCCCAGTTCCTGAGCGTTCTTGATGAAGTGCACGAGTCGCACGGTATCCGTATCGTACTGGCGGTAGCCCGAAGGCCTGCGACTCGCTTTCGGCAGAAGGCCCGTTCGCTCGTAGTAGCGCAGGGTCTGAACATTCACCCCCGCCAGCTCGGCCGCTTGGCCAATTTTCATCGAAGAAGCGCGGGACGCATTCACAATCGAAATTAAACCTTATACGAAGGTATAGGGTCAAGCCCCCCTGCTGATGGCTTGCCAATCCTTGTTGAGCGATGCCGAAGTCGCCGAGCGTGTCATTTGATAAGGGAAGTCCGGCAGGCAGTGTTCAGTTCCAGGTGGTGACAGGGATCTGCGCAGACCTGCTCGCATTGCTGTCGGTTCTGCTGTCGATTGACCCCGACTTTATCATTCAGATATCTTGCGGGACCTCCTACTCCCTTTCGGTCGCCTGATAAGCGTGCGCTCGTCAACGTGGCCGGCGGGGTCAGTTTGGGGGTCAGTTTCACCCGGCAAAGTACGACCTCTCCTAGTTGAAAACCGGCTCCGACGCTCGGTTTCCCTATGAAGTCCGGCAGAATGTCGTGATCGGTTAATGTGTTTTACTGACTACGGATCAGAAGGTTGGGGGTTCGAGTCCCTCCGGGCGCGTACGTGGGAAACCCTAGGGGGAGACAACCACATTACGGTTGTCTCGCTTTTTGTTAGGAGTTCGGGCAGCCTTGCGAATCGCGATCTTCAGACGTGCTTGCCCGCCGGGACTGG
>JBDSRC010000322.1:0-16686 GCA_039929505.1 Gemmatimonadaceae bacterium | reverse complement strand
CAATCATCGACACGGCATTCTCGGCCCGAGTCATCACCCCGGGTGTGACGCGAACGGACGACGTCGTCTGGTGGTTCCGACAGCGCGTCAACGATCTCGGACTCGGCAGCTGGTTCCAGCCTTCGGTCTCGGTGCAGCGACGCGGCGTGGCCGACGCCGATCTCGGCGCGAATCCCGTGATTCAGCGCGGCGACGTGCTGCACTGTGATTTCGGCATCGTCGCGCTCCGACTCAATACCGACACCCAGCACATGGGATATGTCCTGCGCGAGGGCGAGACCTCTCCACCCGCCGGGCTCGTCTCCGCGCTTCGCAACGGCAACCGGGTGCAGGACATCGTCATGGAGGAGATCAAGCCGGGCCGGACCGGCAACGAGGTGCTCAGGTCGTCACTCGCGCGCATGCGCGCCCAGGGGATCGACGGCACGGTGTACACCCATCCGATCGGAATCCATGGTCACGGCGCCGGGCCGCTCATCGGTCTCTGGGATTATCAGGATGGCGTGCCCGGCCGCGGCGACGCGAAGATCATCCCGTCGATGTGGTTCTCGATCGAGCTTCAGGCAACGTCACCGGTCCCGGAGTGGAATGGCCAGCGCGTCCGTATGGCGCTCGAAGAAGACATGACGATCGACGCGGCCGGCGTAAAGGCGTGGGCGCTCCAGCGGCAGACTGAGTTTCATCTGGTGCGCTGAGCCGCATATTCTCCAGCGAGGTGTCGTGATGCTCAGGCTTTCTCGTCTTCTTCTGCTATCGAGCGCCGTAGTCGCAAGAGGCGCGCTCGCCCAGTCAAGCGACAGCATCCGCAGTTTGCTTCAAACAGTGGACATTCAATCCGGGCGCACCGAAACGGTTTATCGCGCCGATCGACACTTCGAGGCGCCGAACTGGTCGCCCGACGGTCGCTTCTTCGTCGTCAACAGCAAAGGCCGGCTTTACCGGGTGCCTGCCCACGGTGACAAGCGCCTCGAAGAGATTCCCACGGGATTCGCCACGCGAGCGAATAACGATCACGGCATCTCACCGGACGGGCGATACCTCGTCCTCAGTCACCATGCCGAGGAGCACATCACCGACCCCGCGCAGGACTGGCTCGCGTCGAGCCTCTACATCGTTCCGATAACGGGCGGCTCGAACCCGGTGAAAGTCACGACGAAGGCACCGAGCTTCTGGCACGGATGGTCTCCCGACGGAAAGACTCTGGCCTTTGTGGGCCGCAGAAATGACGAGTGGGACATTTATGCGATCCCGGTCGAGGGTGGAGAGGAACGACGCCTGACTACTTGCCGCGGGCTCGATGATGGTCCGGACTACTCGCCGGAAGGGAAGTTCATTTTCTATAATTCCTTCTGCAGCGGGAGCATGCAGATCTGGCGCATGAATTCGGACGGAAGCCAGCCCGAACAGCTGACTCGTGACGCTTACTCCAACTGGTTTCCCCATCCTTCTCCCGACGGACGCTGGGTGGTGTATATCGCTTACCTCGAAGACCAGGGCGAACGCCACCCGTTCGGCAAGCAGGTCAAGCTTCGCCTGATCGACCTCCGCAATGGTTCGGTGCGTGATCTGACTCGGCCATTTTTTGGTGGCCAGGGCACCATCAACGTTCCATCGTGGTCACCTGACAGTCGGCACGTAGCATTCGTGGTGTATGAGATTGATCGCCCGCGACTCAGTGAGCACTAAGCTGGTGCGTCGATGTGGATATGCTGCGGAAAGACACCCGAAACGTTTGACGATGTCTGAGCTTCGGGTTAGCTTCGGTAGCTGGACCTGTCGCAACAACTCTCCGTTCTCGCCGATGCCGCGAAGTACGATGCATCCTGCGCCAGCAGCGGCGCCAAGGGTCGAAAAGCCACCCGGGACGGAATAGGATCCACCGAGGGCACCGGCATTTGCCACACCTACACGCCCGACGGCCGGTGCGAGTTGCCGCGCCAGCACGATCTCGACGCGCTGGCTCCGGAAAAGAATCTCGTCCAGATAACGAGAGCGATGGGCACCATTCGCGACCACATCGCCGAGGCAAGAGAGGATCGCGCCCACGTCGAGCGCACCGCGAAGTTGCGGCGGCCACTGTCTTTTTCACCGGCGGGCCAGGCAACGCAAATGATAGTCGGCGCCACCGACGCGAGCGACGCGGTGATTCTCGCGCAATCGTCGGCGCTCTACAGCGAGCAGAAACTCAAGCGCGTGTACTACTCGGCGTTCTCTCCGATTCCCGACGCCTCGAGCGCGCTGCCTCCCGTATCTCCGCCGCTCGTACGCGAGCACCGTCTTTATCAGGCCGACTGGCTAATGCGGTACTATGGATTCGGAGTGCACGAGCTGACGACGCGCCACGCGCCGAACCTCGACCTCGATATCGACCCCAAGCTGGCGTGGGCGATCAGAAATCGCGACCGGTTTCCTGTCGACATCAACGTCGTAGCAAAAGAAGAGTTGCTCCGCATTCCGGGCATTGGCACCCGCAGCGTCAAGCGAATCCTGGCGGCGCGGCGTCCGGAACACGTTCATTCGTTGCTGGCAGCATATGTGGAGTCCCACGCTGCGGAAACTGCACGAGGAGCCGAATTCCCCCCGGATTCCTAACCAACATTGTAGCGCACTGGCACGTTTGTACAAACGTCGTCGCAAACCTCCCAGGTAGCGGTCAGGCCGCGCTGCGGACAGCAGACAGCGCCTTGCGGACGATGTCGGCGAGCCCTTCGGTCGTGAACGGCTTCTGCAGAAACAGGGTCGCTGAATCGAGCGCGCCCAGTCCTGTGATTCCTTCCTCGTTGTAGCCCGAAATGTAAATCACCCGCATTCTCGGATTTCTTTCGCGCATCTGTCTGACCAGCTCCGGCCCCCGCATGCGCGGCATCACCACGTCAGTGATCACGAGGTCGATAGGCGCCGGATTTTCGGCAGCCATACGCAACGCTACGTCGCCGGCTTCCGCTTCGAGCACGTTGAAACCCATCTTCGACAGGATCTTAGTGGTGATGAGCCGAACCATGGGCTCATCCTCCACAAGCAGTATCGTCTGTCCTCCTTGCGACACGATGCGCTCGGTCGGACATCCATCGTTCCCTTCGCGCTCGTCGCAGGCGCTCCTGCTGAGCGAAGACCGCGGAAACACAACCTTGAAGCGCGTTCCGTAACCGGGTTTACTCTCGACCGAGATATGGCCGCCCGACTGCTCGACGACGCCGTACACCGTCGCCAGTCCCAGTCCAGTTCCCTTGCCGAGAGGCTTCGTGGTGAAGAAGGGCTCGAAGATGTGCGGTAGCACTTCAGGGGGAATCCCCGTGCCCGTATCTCTTACCGCCAGCTCGATGTAGGATCCCCGAGCGAAATCAGTCACACCCGGGCAGTCGTCATCATCGAGCTCCCGGTTGGCGGTGGCGAACGTCAGCACTCCACCATCGGGCATGGCGTCCCTCGCGTTCACCGCCAGGTTGAGTATGACCTGCTCCACCTGGCTCGGGTCGACCAGAATCTCGCCCAGGCCGTCGCCGAGGTCCGTGACGACCTCGATGTGTTCAGAGATGAGACGCGCGAGCAGATCCTGCATACCCGCGATGATGGAGTTCAGGTTGACGACTCGCGGCTGGAGGATCTGTCGGCGGCTGAACGCGAGCAGCTGACTGGTGAGGGTCGTGGCGCGCTCCGCTGCCTTGCGGATCTCTCGCAGACCCTCGGTCACCGACTCGTCGTTCGGCGCGTCTTCGAGGAGAAGGTCGGTGTTCCCACGGATCGCCATCAACAGATTGTTGAAATCGTGGGCGACGCCGCCGGCGAGCTGCCCAACCGCTTCCATCTTCGACGCATGGCGCAGCCGCTCCTCGAGGCGCTTGCGCTCGGTGACATCTTCGAGTGCGCCTTCATAGCGGATGACTGCTCCGTCCGGAGATCTGTGAGCGTGACTCGTGTCGCGAAGCGTAACGATCGCGCCGTCCATTCTCCTCATCCGGACTTCGAAGTCACGGACGAGGCCCAATTCCTCCATCGCCCTGGTCCAGCGCTCACGTTCCTCGGAATCCACGTACAGCGATTTGATCGGGGTGCTGAGCAGAGTGTCGCGGTCGGGATAACCGAGCAGCGAGACCAACGCCCTGTTGACCTCGATGAATGCACCGGCCGGAGTGCTCCGATAGAGGCCGACGGGTATGTCGTCGAAGAGCTCGCGGTATCGCTGCTCTCCCTCGCGTAACGCCTCCGATTTCTCCCGTAGCTCGTTGGTGAACGCAATTCGTGCCTGAATGTTGCGGTCGATCACCGCCCCGATCAGCGCCAGCAGAAGGATGAGAACCGTCCCCGCGGCCACGGCTGCGCCGAGGTAGCCGCTGGCAATGATGTTGTGGTCTGAATGCGCAACACCTGCCTGGGGTTGAAAGTGTGCGCCGCTCATCGCCGTATAGTGCATTCCGGAAATCGCGATTCCCATGACCGCCGCACTCAGCGTTCGTAGAAGAAACGCGCGTAAAGTCCGGTCCGACCGGAGATGAAATGCCAGCCAGAGCGCGGCAAGCGAGGCGCAGATGGCAATGAGAATGGAGACGAATACAGTGGTGTCGTCGTGATCGAGTAGCGCGTCGAGTCTCATGGACGCCATGCCGATGTAATGCATACCGGCGATGGCGACGCCCATCATGAGCCCCGCCATGATGAGAGTGCGACTTCCCATTTTAGGCTGACTCACCACGGACAAAGCGACCAGGGATGCACCGATGGCGACGGCAACGGACAGAAGCATTAGCGGCACGTCGTAGGCGATCGGGACTGGGAGGTGGAAGGCGAGCATGCCGATGAAGTGCATGCTCCAGATCCCGAGTCCCATCACGGTCGCGCCGCCCGCCAGCCACCCCAGTCGAATCGGGCCCGCGGACGAAGTCACACGACCCGCGAGATCGAGAGCGGCGTACGACGCGAGCATCGCTATGACGACGGAGAGTCCGACGAAAGCCGGATCGTAAGTGCCGGTCATGACAAGCCGATCCAGCCTCGGGTAGGGGATGCGTTTTAGAGTCTCGCCGCGCGAGGACGGGAGCGGAGCTAAGGGCGCGGGCGAGTGCGCCAACGTCTGTTTAGCCTACCTTATGAAACGAAACAGCCTCCCCGAGGCAACAAAGCAGGTAGGTATAGCTGCGGCGAGCCGCAGCATACCTTAATTGCACGTCGACGGATCCGGCGGGGCGACATGATCGGTATCGGAGTGGGAGCGGCAGTCGGCGGCGTAGTGTGGGCACTTGTTCGCGATGAGGCTTTCGCACCGGCCCACATCCTCAAGTTGAGTGAATCACTCGGCTCCTGGATGCTGGACAAAGCCAGATTTCCATCCACCTTCAATGAGAGCATCATGGGAGTCCTCGCTTCTGCCCTGCTGTTTCTGCTCGCGATCAGGCTGGGGGCAGGGGCCCAGTCGGCTCAATCACCGGAAGCAAGGCTGACGTCGTACCTTACCTGCTATCCGCGAATGTCAGATCGGTGGGGAAGATCTACTACCCGTTGGTTGTGATGATGACCTGGTCACACCACGTACAGCTCGCCCGCGGTTGAGGTCAACCACCGTGCGGAGGCGCTTCGCGGATCTTCCCATCGGCGGGAAGATCCTCACCGGGTACGCACTGATTGCCGGCTTGATGCTGGTGGTGATCATCTACGGGCTGGCTTCCGTTGCCTGGATGGAGGAGGCGGAACGGGAGCTGGTGCGCACGACCAACGTGCGCAAGGCGGCGCGCCAGCTGGACGTCGATGTCCTGAGCATCATTGTCGCCATCGAGTACTTCGTCGATACGCGCGATTCCGCGTTGCTCGATGAGCTCGAGAGCAGACGACACGCCTCGGCCGCGCTCCGCGAGCAGATCCGCCGCGTCAGCACCCGGCCGGTTACGCTCGCGGCGCTGGACGGCTACGAGAAAATCCTCCCCGAACGCCGGGATCTTGCCGATCGACTAATTGCTGCCGCCCGCACGAATGCGCCGAATGCCGAGATCGCGCGCCTCAGGCCGGAACGCCGGGCGCTAGACGATCAGGCGCGACAGTTCCTGCGCGGGATCATCGACGATCAGGAAAAGGCCACGGCGAATCAGCAGCGCGTGACACGTGAGCGCGCGGCCAGGGTGAGGAGGAACATGATGACCGTGAGCCTGGTCGCCATCGCACTCATGATCGCGCTCACGATCGCCGTCACACGGTCAATCACCCGTCCAATCCGCAAGCTTCAGCAGATGACGGAGCAGGTGGGCAAAGGGGATTTCTCGATCCAGAACGACATTGATACGAAGGACGAGATCGGTGCCTTTGCCGGCGCTTTGAACGCGATGGCAGCCGACGTTGCGCGACTCGATCGGGCGAAGGACGAGTTCATCGGCCTGGCTTCGCACCAGCTGCGCACGCCCGCGACAGCGGTAAAGAATTTCATCGGCCTCCTCAAGGAAGGCTACGCGGGTGAGCTGACGGAGGAGCAGAGGACATACATCGATCAGGCCTGGGAAAGCAACGAGCAGCAGCTCGAGATCGTGGACTCCCTGCTCACGGTTGCGCGGAGCGATTCAGGGATGATCTCGCTCAAGCGTCAACGCATCGATCTGCATTCTCTCGTGAAGGGTATCGTGGAACAGCAGAAACCAACGCTGGTGGAGCGCCGACAGACCTGCAGGCTGTACGTTCCCCACTCCCCGGTGTATGCGGTTGCCGACGCCGAATACCTCACGATGTCCATCGAGAATCTCCTCAGCAACGCCAGCAAGTACACCAGGCCGGGTGGTCGCATTCTGATTGCGGTGCTCGGGACGGATGGCTCCGCTTGTATCGCCGTCAGGGACAACGGTGTCGGAATCGCCCCGGGCGACATTTCCCGTCTGTTTGGAAAGTTTTCGCGGATCGACAACGAGCTCAGCACCCAGGTCGGCGGTAACGGAATCGGACTCTATCTTGCACGGCGCATCATAGACCTGCACGAAGGGCGCATCGACGTCGAGTCCCGTCCGGGCCAGGGAACGACGTTCACCATAAGATTGTCGGCAGAGGCCGAGTAACCATGGCGAGAGTGCTGGTGGTGGAGGACGATCTCCGTCTCAAGATGACGTATGACATCCTCCTCAAGAAGGAAGGGCACACGGTCGATCGTGCACTCAATGGCGAGGAGGCGCTCGAGAAGCTCGCGTCGTTCAAGCCTGATCTCATCCTGCTGGACATATCGATGCCGAAGATGAACGGGATGCAGTTCCTCGAAGCCGCCCGCGTCCGGGATAACCATCCGAATCTCAGGATCATCGTTTTCAGCAACCGAAGCAGCCCGCTCGAGATGGAGAAGTTTTTCGAGCTGGGGGCTACCAAGTACATGCTCAAGTCGTCGACCTCGCCCAAGCAGCTCGCAGCGCTCGTCCAGGAGACTCTCGCCAGTAAATGACCGGCTGCGGGACAGACTCGCACCGTTTCGTTGAGAGGCGAGCGCGTAATGTCATTCACTGATGGGCGGTGGCCTCGAGCGAAAAAGAAATCGTAGCTCCCTCTTCCGGCGTTCCCTATGCGCAGTCTCCTGATTCGTCCCTTGGCGCTCGGCAGCCTCGTTGTAACCCAATGCGTGTTTCTGCTCACCGCGCCGCCGCTCTCTGGCCAAGCGATCGAGGGAACCATCCAGGGCGCCGCGAGGAGTGAAGAAGTTGGCGGGCCAATTTCGTTCGCTTTCGTGCGCCTTCTGCCCGTGAATGGGGATACCGCCACGATACGTAAGGTCGTTACCGGCGACGCAGGCCACTTCAGCTTCGCCCGGGTACCCGCGGCGGATTATCGCCTGGAACTATTGCGAATCGGGTACCGTCCAGTGGTCTCATCCGTCCTCCGCGTCAAACAGGGTGAAACGCTCCAGCACGAGTTTCGTGTCGCTTCCCAGCGCTTCCAGCTGCCAACAGTCACCGTAGTCGCGGCAGGAAAGTGTGTCGGTCCAGCTGATGTCGCCGCGGATTCGCCGTTGGGAGAAATCTGGAACGAGGCACGGAAGGGAGTCGACATCCGGAGAGCCTTCGAGCTCCAGTATCGTTTCGCGCGGACATTCCGGCAGAACGCGGTTCTAAGGCTGCGGGTTGGAGGGGCGAGACCGAACGTGAGGGTAGACACTCTCCTGCACGAGCCGGACTCCGTGACCGTGCGTGAGCGGCGCCGTCTGGCGGGTTTTGCCAGGGAAGGATACGCCCGCGGGAACCTCCTGACGCTACCGGACGAGCGTCAGCTGTTCGATGACCAGTTCCTGCGCGATCATTGTTTGGACCCTGCTATCCGGAAAGTCGACGGCGTCCTCGGGCTGGCCTTCCGGCCAGCTCGACCTGAGCGAGGCAGAATTCGCATCGAGGGGACGATCTGGGTGGATTCAACTTCGTATCTGATGCGGCGGCTCGATGTCGAATGGCTGGACGGCAATCGCCGAATCGGGGATGCAGTCGTCGACTACACGGACATGCCGGTTGGAGGGAGCGCTCTAAGGCTTCCTGTCGGCGGGCGCGCAGCCCTGTATCGCATCACCGGACCGATGAGCCTGGCCGTGAGGAGCGCCTCTGCGACCTTTACCCACGAATATCACGATTTCGCGCGAGTGCAGTGAGGCATGATGACCACGGCTTCGACGCCAACAAGGTGGTAATGTGGTAAGGTCGTACCGAACGACCTTGTCGACGAGCTGCACCTGCTCCTGTACCCGCTGACATTGGGCACCGGCAAGCGTGTGCTGCCGAATGGTGTCCATACGAAGTTCGGCCTGGCGTCCGCGACGCCAATAGCGGCCCGATTGCTATTGCTGGCGCGTCAACCGGTATATGAGAATCGCCGCGCGCTCGGTGGCCGGCCCGATCGAACGCAGATCCACCTTCTCTTCCGGGGTGTGCGACCTCATGCCAATTACCCCGAGCCCGTCGAGGGCATCGACGTAGTCCGAGATGAAGGAGATGTCGCCGGCGCCACGGCGCCCGGGGTCGAGTGCCTCGACCGGTCCGCGGCCAAGGGCCCGGCTAACCGAGTCCAGCACCGCCAGGAGCTTGTAATTGCCCGGCGTCGGCGGCATCGCCGGGTTTCCATCCTCGAAGGTGATGGTGGCCGCGGTGCCGGGAAGATGCTGCGTGACGATGGCCCGCATCGCATCGCGGGCTTTCTCTTCCTGATCGCGTGAGATGAAACGCAGATCGCCGCGGGCGTAAAGTCGCGGAGCGATAATGTTGTCCTTGCCCGCGGCATTACCCGAGATCTTCGCCGAATCGTAGGTGACATTCGTGCCGCCGACGATGACGGCGGGATTGAATGTCAGATACTGCTCCTTCGACAGCTTCTCACGAAATTCGTTGAGGATCCTGGCTGCTTCGTAGATCGCGCCATAACCGGAGCCTTCCGAAAAGATCCCCGAGGAATGCGCCTGTCTCGCGGTGACGACGAGCTGCCAGCCGCCCATCCCTCGCCGCGCGACGGTGCCTTTGCCCGCATCCTCCTCGAAGCCGAGCGCAATGTCGCTGCGCTTCGCGGCATCGACGAGGGGCTGGCGTGAAACCGTGAACAGCGCTCCGGCATCCTCTTCGTCGCCCATGAGCGCGACGATGATACGCGTTCCATCGAGAGCTCCCACGCTGTGTAGCGCTTTCAGGGCGTAGAGAATCACGGCGTCGCCGCCCTTCATGTCGGCCGCTCCCGCGCCCGCGGCGAGCGTATCGAGCCGGACGAATCGCTGACCCTCGCCCTCAAAAACGGTGTCGAGGTGACCGAGCAGCAACAGCCGCCTGCCGCGCTTCCCTTTTCGCTCGGCGAAAAGGTGCCCCGCCCGGCCGACCGCGTCGGGGAGGGAGACCCATTTGGGCTCGAAGCCGATCGCGGCGAATTCGGGCTCGAACAGGCGCCCGACCGCGCGGACGCCGGCGAGATTCAGCGTCCCACTGTTGATGTTGACCGCCTTCTCGAGAAAGTCGATCTGCTCCCGCTCATGGGCTTTCACATAGGCGCGGATCCGGCGCTCGATCGCGCTGAGCGGAACCTCAGCGGGTGTTTGCGCCCGCCCCGGCATGCCGGCAAGGAACGCGAGGGCGAGGCAAAGCGAGAGTGCCGTCAGCGGCTTGAGTGGAGGCAAAGGTTTCAAAGATGCTCCTTGGGTTACCGGATATCTTAACGACTGGCGAGCGGCTTGATTATTGAGAAGTAATCGCCTGGGCGAATCAGTCCAGCCACCGCGTGGCCCCGAAAGGATCGCCACGCCACACGGAGGAGAAGCTGCTGATACGGAAGTGGAAATGAAGCAGCCAGCTTTCCGACGTTTGCGTGACCGGCTCCTGCTTTTATTCGCGCTCTGCGCATGCGCGGCAATCGGCGACCTGCGCGCACAAGATCGGCCTCGGGACGCGACCTATTTTCCCGGTCCCGACGGACGGTGGGAGCGTCGCAGTCCAGGACGTGTCGGGATGGACTCCGCCCGCATCGCCCTCGCGGTCGCCTTCGCCATCGCCAACGAGACCAAGTCGTCGCGCGACCTTCTGCTCGCGAACCTCCAGTCGTTCGGACGCGAGCCGTTCGGCGACGCGGTCGGCCCATTCAAGGCACGCGGCGATCCGACCGGACTGATCATCCGCCGCGGGTACGTCGTCGCCGAGTGGGGCGACCCGCGCCGGGTGGACATGACGTTCAGCGTCACCAAGAGCTTTCTCTCCACGGTCGTTGGCGTGGCCTTCGACCGCGGACTGATTCCGGATCTCGACCGCGCCGTGCACGCCGACATGGCGCCGATCGTCATCCGCTCGCACGCGACCCGCTCACCCGCCGACGTCAGCGGGGGCGACCCGGCGATCATCAATCCTTTCGATACGCCCCACAACCGGCGCATCACCTGGAACCATCTCCTGCGCCAGACGAGCGATTGGGAGGGCACGCTCTGGGACAAGCCAGACTGGGCTGACCGTCCCGACCGTGAAGCCTCATCGTGGCTCACCCGCGCGCGAAAGGAGCCGGGCACGTCGTACGAGTACAACGACGTTCGCGTCAACGCGCTCGCGCTCGCGGCGCTCAACATCTGGCGGCGGCCGCTCCCGGGCGTGCTCGCCGAGTACGTGATGGATCCGATCGGCGCGTCGCCCACCTGGCGCTGGTACGGATATGACAACTCGTGGATCGTGCTCGACGGCTCGGCGGTGCAGTCGGTATCAGGCGGCGGGCACTGGGGCGGCGGGATGTTCATCAGCGCCTGGGACCAGGCCCGCTTCGGGCTGCTCACCCTGCGCCGCGGCGTCTGGGGCAGACGCCGCATTTTGTCCGAGCGCTGGGTGCAGATGGCGCTCACGCCTACGCCGGCGCAGCCCGACTACGGTTTCATGAACTGGTTCCTCAACACCGGCCGCAAGCGGCTGCCGAGCGCGCCTGAGTCGGCGTTCATGCACCTGGGGAACGGCACCAATATGATCTACGTCGACGCCAAGCACGATCTCGTGATCGTGGCGCGCTGGATCGACAACGGTACCCTCGATGGGCTGGTCGGTCGCGTGCTCGCGGCGATTGACTAAGCGATCGGTACCGCCCCACTCGTCAGGCGCGTCGGGCTCGAAGGTGGCAGCCTGAACGCTCCGGGTTTTCCCAGCGAGCTAGCGCAATAGCCGGACGGCGATCCCGTGAAAGTCGCTTTTCGGGTCGCCCCTCGCCGGTTCCAGCAGGCGCACCTGACGCCGTGTGCGAATATCGAACACCGCCACTCCGGGCGTTTCGCCGACGGCAATATGCGGCATAGTGACGGGGTTGGGCCCGCGCAAGGTGAAAAAAGCGAAGCGGCTGTCAGGTGACATCGCGACGATGTCCGGAGTTTTGCCGACGAACGGGATTTCCGCCACCACCGAGAGAGTCCGCGGGTCCACGACGATCGCGTTGCTGGTGACACGGTTCACGATCCAGTACTCGCTTCCGTCGGGCGTTACGCGCGAGCCGTGGGCATCGTGACCGCGCGATTCGCTGCGGCGCACCGGGCGTTTCGTGCGCGTATCTACGGCGTGCCATACGCCGATGCCGCGGTCACCGCCGACCAGATACATGTGGCGACCGCCAGGGGAGAGAATCGTTCCGCAGTTGGCGTCGAGCTGACGGGGTGGAAAGGCATCGGTGAGCCGGAACTCGCGCGTATCGAGGATGACGGTGCCGCCCTCGTCCAGCCCTGGTCCCAGCGTCACGTAAGCCTGCCGGCCGTCGCCGGTAAACGCGAGGCAAACCGCACCACCGGTATCCTTGAACTCATTCTTCCGCGCGGTGAAAACGGGATCCTCGGCGACGACGAGCTGCCGGCCGACGGTGAACCGCTCGTTCGCCAGATCCACGTTTATCTCGACCAGCTTGCCATCCCAGGGAGCGCTGGCCGCACCGATCACCGAGACGATCACCGTCCGATCATCCGGCGAGATGGCGGCGTGATGCGTGCGTGGGCCCGTCGGTATCATCGCAACGACCTGACGATCGGCGGCGCGGATTATGGCGACGTTGCCAGTAGCCGGAGCCGCCACGAACGCGTACCGGTGGTCGGAGGTAAACTCCAGCATGTGCGGAACGCGCATTCCACGGGCGCCCAGATCGATGCGTCCAGTCTCCTTGAGCGAGGAGTCGAAGATGTGGACGATGTTCGTTCCCTGATCCATCGCCCAGATCTCGTAGTCGCGGAACGCGGGCGCGCTTGAAACGAGCGCGGGCGCGCAGCCGAAGAAAACCAGCGTGAGCGTAATCGCGAGGGCGGATCTGGCGGAACTCGCGGGCCGACGGATCGAGGTGGCGAATTGCATTGTTGCCTCGTCGGTAGGGGTCACTCGGCTATACCGATGACATCTTGCCGAAACCGCATCGAAGGTGCAAGCGCGCCATGTGTTTCCTCGGCTTGGTAGCTCCTGGGTAAGCGGCGAACGGCCTCGGCATGCGCCACAAACGCCCCGGCTGAGTAAGGCTTAGGCTAACTTCGTCTCGCTCGGCGTCAAGCTGGAAGGGGAAGAACGATGGAAATCAATCGGCGGCTCCATGGCGCCTAGCTCACCGATTCGAGTCGGCCTGATCGGCTTTGGCTTCGTATCGAAGACCTTTCACGTGCCGCTGCTCCAGGCGACAGCTGGATACCGGATCACCGCGGTGTCCTCCCGCCGTCCGGCAGATGTGTCGACGGTCCTTCCCGATGTCGAGGTCGTGTCAGATCCGGAGTTGCTCGCGACGCACCCGGAGGTCGACCTCGTCGTAATCGCGAGCCCAAATGAAACCCATGCGCGGCTCGCCGAGCTGGCGATTCGCGCCGGGAACAATGTCGTGGTGGACAAGCCATTCACCATTACCGCCAAAGAGGCGAGACATCTCGCAGTTGTCGCGAAGGAGAAAGACGTCCTGCTCTCTGTGTTCCAGAACAGACGCTGGGACAGCGATTTCCTCACCGTCCAGGATGCGATACGGCGGGATCTCACAGGACGCGTCGTTCTATTCGAATCCCGCATCGATCGTTTTCGCCCGGAGGTCCGCGACCGGTGGCGCGAGATTCCCGGTCCCGGCGCTGGACTCCTCTACGATCTCGGGCCGCATCTCATCGACCAGACGCTGCTGCTCTTCGGAGTGCCGGACAGCGTGCAGGCAACGCTCGCCGAGCAGCGTCGTGGCGCGAGCACCGACGACTACTTTCATCTCGTGCTGCGCTACGGCGACATGGTCGCGACACTACAGGCGGGCTCCCTCGTGTCCGGCGGTAGCGCGCGGTTCTCCGTGCATGGCGATCGCGCGAGCGTCGTGAAGCAGAAGCCCGATGTGCAGGAGGATCAGCTCCGCGCCGGTGTGTTGCCGGGCTCCCGGGACTGGGGGCTCGATCCGGAGGATGCGGTGCTGTACGATGGAGCGACGGGAGAATCGCGCGCGCTCGAGGCGGCGCGTGGTGATCAGCGCGGCTACTACGTCGCGTTGCACCCGGCGTTGCATGGACGGGCGCCCAACCCTGTATCGCCGCAACAGGGTGCGACGGTCATGGCAATCATCGAGGCAGCCATGCGCTCCGAGGCGGAGGGGCGCCGAGTCGTACCCGACCTGACGGAAGACGAGCGCGCGGCATGGCCGGGGCTCGCCGGCATTTTGAGGCCGCACGGACATGGATAGACGGCGAAAAGAATGCCTGACTTGCGACTTGCGTCCAGGAACGCGCGCACGCATTCCTCTGGGCTATGAGAACACTCCTCTTTTCGCTGATTCTGTTTGCATCCCTTCACGCCACGCCGATCGCGGCACAGTCGAGGACTGCCGCGCGAGGGACGGAGATCCTGTGGGACACCTACGGCGTCCCGCACATCTTCGCCAGAGACCGCCAGGGTCTCGCCTATGCCTTCGGCTGGGCGCAGATGCAGAACCATGGCGACCTGCTGCTGCGACTGGTTGTCCAGGCCCGCGGCCGGGCGTCGGAATATCTCGGTGCCGACTATCTCGATGAGGATCGCTGGGTGTGGACTCTCGATCTGCGCGGCGACGCCGAGCGGTCGCTGGCTGCGCAGCCGCGGGAAATGCGCGCCCACCTGGAGTCGTTCGTCGCCGGCATCAACGCGTTCGCTAACGCGAATCCCCGGCTGATTGGCGACTCGGTGCGCGCGGTGCTGCCGGTACAAGCCGTCGACGTGCTCGCGCACGTCAACCGGGTCTCATACGCACGGTTCGTGTCGAGCACTACACGCACGCGTGACGCCGCCAGGGACTGGCGCGATCGCGGCTCGAACGCGTGGGCCGTGGCGCCTAAACGCTCGGCGAGCGGGCACACGCTGCTGCTGCAGAATCCGCATCTTCCCTGGTCCGACCTGTTCACCTGGATCGAGGCGCATTATGTCGCCCCCGGCGTCAACGTCAGCGGAGCCGCGCTCGTCCTGTTTCCCGTGTTGCAGATCGCCTTCAACGACAACCTCGGCTGGACGCACACGGTGAACACGCAGGACGGAGAAGACCTGTACGAGCTCACCCTTTCGGGTGATGGATATATGTTCGACGGCGCGGTGCGACCGTTCGGGATGAAGACCCACGTCATTCGCGTCCGGCAGACCGACCGCTCCTTTCGCGACGACACCGTGCGGGTCCGTCGCTCGGTGCACGGGCCGGTGCTGGAGGATAAATCGGGCAAGGCGCTCGCGCTCGCGGTAGTGGGTCTTCACGGGCCGCCACTCTGCCGCGCGCTCTCGCAGTGGTGGGACATGGGACGCGCCAGGAACCTCCAGGAGTTCCTCACCGCGATTCGCCCAAACCAGATCTCGGGTCAGAACATCACCTACGGAGATCGCCAGGGGCACATCATGATGTTCTACGGCGGAAACACGCCGGTGCGTCGGCTCGGTGACCGCGCCTACTGGGCGGGAGTGGTGCGCGGCGACAGCTCCTCCACGCTCTGGACATCGCTGCATTCGTTCGATGACATGCCGAAAACCGTCGATCCTCCGACCGGGTGGGTGCAGAACGCCAACGATCCACCATGGTGGGCAACGTTCCCCGTCGTCATGCGCCCGCAAAGCTTTCCATCATACCTGGCAGCGCTGGCGATGCCACTTCGTCCGCAGCAATCCGCGCAGCTTCTCGATGCCGATTCCAGCATCACCTGGGATGAGTTTCTCCGCTACGGGAATTCCACCCGCATGCTCCTCGCGGATCGCGTGCTGCACCATCTGCTGCCCGCGGCGAAAGCGTCATCCCGTCAGGATGTTCGCGCGGCGGCGAACATCCTGGAGGCCTGGGATCGTCAGGCGGATTCGTCGAGCAGGGGCGCGGTACTCTTCACGGAATGGTGGGCGGAGTACGGACGACGCCGGCGCGGTCAGCGGCTGTACGCCGTTCCGTGGAACGAACATTCGCCACGCGCGGCGCCGGATGGTCTCGCCGACACCGCGACCGCGGTCGTCGCTCTTCGCGCCGCCGCCGATTCAGTGAGCAGACAATTCGGGTCCGCGGACGTGGCGTGGGGTAGCGTGCATCGTCTGAGACGCGACGGTCTCGACTTCGCTGGAAGCGGCGCCGAATCACAGTACGGCGTGTTTCGTGTTTTGGGCTATTCGCGCGAAGAACCCGACGGCAAATCCAGCGCGACCGGGGGTACGTCATGGGTCGCCGCCATCGAGTTCGCGAGGCCGCTACGCGCCGTTTCGATCATCGGATACGGCAATGCGTCGCGAGCAGGTTCACCGCACCGGACCGATCAGCTCGCGCTGTTCGCCCGCAAGGAGTTCAAGCCGGTGTGGCGGACGCGCGCGGAAATCCAGAAACATCTCGAGAAGCGCGAGCGCTTTTGATCCGATACCGATTCCCGCGGTACATCAGCGTACAGTCACCGGCGGCCTTGTTACGCCGCGCGACCGAGAGCTGTTGCGATCAGGAATGCCGGCAGAGGTCTGAATAGCGCCATGCGATTACGATAAGTTTACGCACCTGCGTTTCGCCACCATGGAGACGCGCTCTTATCCTGGATTTCGTGGCAGAGGCACATCAATGAGACCAGCGTGACTGAAGCTGTGATCACCGTTTCCGAGCTGACGCGCCGCTTCGGTACAAGGACGGCGCTGGCCTCCGTCAGCGTGTCGATGCCGCGCGGGGCGGTCTACGGTCTCGTCGGCGCAAACGGAGCGGGCAAGACGACGCTCATCAGACACATCCTCGGCTTGCTGCGGGCGGAGAGCGGCACGGTGCGCGTCTTCGGCCTCGACCCCGTCGCCGATCCGG
>JBDSRC010000321.1:0-3624 GCA_039929505.1 Gemmatimonadaceae bacterium | reverse complement strand
TCGGGAGTCGCGTCGCTCCTGATCGAGTATTCGTCGCCGAGGATCTCGACCCGCACCACTGTCTTCTTGGAGGTCATCGCGCCTCCACTCCACCGTGCTGCTGGCTGAGGAACCGGACCCGGTCAATCATCTGCTGGGTGCGGACGCGCGCCGCTTCGAGCCGCGTATTCAGTCCGGCATTCTCGCGCTCGAGGTATTGAAGGCGCTCGGGCGAGACCTGTCCCTTCACGCCGGTCGACTCGAGGCCCTTGACCCTTGCCTCCGCCTGCAGCGCGCGGCGGCGGAACGCAGCGAGCTCGTCGCCAAGGTGCTTGACGAGATGCTCCAGCTCCATGAACGCCGCTCTTTCGGGGCTAACGTTTTCTGACACCAAGCTCGTCCTCGAGTGCTTTCACAATTTTTTCCGTTCTTTCCTGCACTTCCTTGTCCTTTAGAGTGCGCTCCGGATGTCTGAACGTCAACGCCCAGGCGAGACTGCGAGAGCCCTCGGGAATACCCTGACCGCGGAACTCGTCGAACAGTTTCAGGCTTTCGAGCAGCTCTCCGCTCTCACGTTTAATGAGCGCTCCCATCTGCGCGGCGGTGATTTTTTCTTCCGCGACGAGGGCGAGATCCACCTGCACCGACGGCGTCGTTGGCAGCGCGCGATATTTGGTGACAGGCGCGGTCCGCTGCTCCACGGCTGAAAGATTCATTTCCAGACCGAACGCCGGGCGCGCCCACGGCGGCGCGTCCAGCTCGACGCGTTTCGCCGAGCCGACCTTCTCACCGTCGATCGAAATCTCCCAGAGAATTTCACCGCTCCCCGGCTTCAGCTCGGTGGACATCCCCGGAAACGCAGCCTCCGCCGTGATCTCGGCGAGATGCTTGATGTCCCACTCGTCGAAATTGTCGGCATTGAGCCTGGAGAAATGGGACGGAGCGCGCTCACCCATGATCAGCGTCGCAACGTGCATTTCCTCGACGGGAAGCGCTGCCTTCTTTGGGCCGGGGGATTGAGCCGGCTCGGCGCCCGGGAAAAATGCTGTGCCGACCTCGAACAGCCTGACGTTGCCCTGCATGTGACGAAGGTTGTGCTCGGCCCGGGCGGCGAGGGTGGTGAGAAGATCGCCGCGCAGGAAGGCCTCGTCCTCGGCCAGGGGATTCATCACGCGCACGCTTCCGCCTTTGCCCTCCCCAACAAATGGCATTGGGCGAACCTCGAGAAGTCCAGCGGAAACGAGCGTGTCGCTCACCCGCTTTATCACCGCCACGAGTGGGGCGTCGGGAACGGAGCTGGCGCGAAACGGCCGCAGGTCGGAGGAGAACGTGTCGTACCCGCGCAGGCGCGCGATCTCCTCGATCAAATCGATGTCCGCGCGCACGTCGTGGCGCCAGCTGGGCGGGCTGACCTTGAACACGTCCTTCGCCTCGGGCGCGAGACGGAATCCCACCGACCTCAGATTCCGCTCTACCTCGTGGGCCTCGACCGGCTCTCCCAGCAGCTTCGACGCGCGCACGAGCTTGAGCGAGACAGGTAGCGGGCGCTTGGGTAGCGGGTACAGATCGATCGGATTCCCCTGCGGAGTGCCGCCCGCGACGGAGAGCAGAAGCCTCACCGCGTAATCGACGAGGCCGGGGATCGCATCGACATCGACGCCGCGCTCGAACCTGTAGCTCGCATCGGTCGAGATTCCGAGCCCGCGCCGCATTCCTCTGATCCGGGTTGGATTGAACGCTGCGATCTCGAGAAATATGTCGGTAGTGTCCGCGGAGACCTCGCTCCCATGACCACCGATTATGCCCGCGATTGCCTGAGCCTTCTCGCCGTCGCCGATCACCAGGGCACCAGCCCTTAGCCGGCGATCAACGCCATCCAAGGTCTTGATCAGCTCTTCGCCGCGCGTTTTTCGGACGACGATCGTGCGGTGCGCAATGCGCTGGAGGTCGAACGCGTGCATCGGCTGACCGAACCCGAACAACATGTAGTTGGTCGCATCAACGACATTGTTGATCGACCGCGCTCCCACGGACTGAATCCGCCGGGCGAGCCACGCCGGACTTGGCCCCACCTTGAGTCCCGTGATGACGGCGCCGGCGTAGCGCATGCAGCCGTCGGTATCCTCGATCTTCACGGATACGTCCGCGACTTTCCCCGATGTGGCCTTGACCGTGTGCGTCCTGATCACGAAGGGCTTCGCATCGACGATCTCAGGGCGCGTGATCGTCGCGCCGGTTGCGGCGGCAATCTCGCGGGCGAGTCCCTCGTGCGACAGGAGATCGGCGCGGTTCGGCAGCACGTCGATCACGAGGCGCGTATCGCCGATCGACATGGCTTCCAGGAAAGGCGTCCCCGGCGCGGCGTCGATTGCGAGCGGCATGATCCCCTCTCCGTCCTCGCCGAGGCCAAGCTCGCGCGCCGAACAAAGCATTCCCTCCGAGTTCTCGCCGCGAATCTTGCGCTTCTCGATCTTGACTCCACCGGGAAGCGCCGATCCGACGGGAGCGAACGGATAGAGCGTGCCCGCCGTTACGTTCGCCGCTCCACACACGACGTCGACGAGCGTGCCGCCTCCGGCATCGACCTTGGTGAGCCAGAGGTGATCCGAGTTCGGGTGCCGCGCGGCCTCAACGACCTTGCCCACGACTACATCGCGCAGCTCCTCATTCAGATGAATGAGGTCTTCTACGGTCGCGCACCGTGAGGTGAGCAGATCGCGAAGCTGGGCCGGGGTGAGCTCGAACGGGACGAGCTCGCGCAGCCAATCGTACGATGCGTTCATCGGGCGAGCTGCTCGAGAAACCGCACATCCGAATCGTAGAGGATTCGAATGTCGGGGATGTCGTAGCGCAGCATGGCGATGCGCGCGGGTCCCATGCCGAATGCCCAGCCGGTGTAGCGCTCGCTCTCGATCCCTGCCGCCTCCAGCACCGAGGGATGGACCATTCCTGATCCAAGGATCTCCATCCATCCGGTGCCCTTGCAGCCGGGGCAACCGGAGCCGTGACACAGCTGGCACTCCACATCCATCTCGGCCGAAGGCTCCGTGAACGGAAAAAAACTCGGCCGGAAGCGCGTCTTCGTCTTGCCGAACAATCGGTTGGCGAAATGGGTAAGTGTCGCCTTCAGGTCGACGAACGTGACGCCCTCATCGACGGCGAGGCCTTCGATCTGGGCGAACATCGGCGCATGGGAAGCATCGAAAAAGTCACGCCGGTAACAGTTGCCGGGACTGAGAATCCGGATCGGCGGCTTGTGCGCCTGCATGGTTCGAATCTGCACCGGCGATGTATGCGTCCTGAGCATGACGCTGTCGCCGAGGTAGAGCGTGTCGTGCGCATCGAGGGCCGGGTGGTCAGGCGGAAAATTGAGCGCCGTGAAATTGTACCATTCCGTCTCCGCTTCCGGCCCAAGCGCAATCGTGAACCCGAGTCCGCGGAAAATGTCCTCGATCTCCTCGATCACCTGCGTAACCGGATGCCTGGCTCCGCGCCACCGCTTGCGCGACGGCATCGTGCGGTCGATGCTGGCGTTGGCGGCAGTCGTCTGCTCGAGCTGCTTCCTGCGGTCGTCCAGCCGCCGCTCGAGGCGCGCCTTGACCGCGTTGATCAGCGAGCCGGCTTCGCGCAGCTCGTCGACGGCGA
>JBDSRC010000320.1:0-3293 GCA_039929505.1 Gemmatimonadaceae bacterium | reverse complement strand
CAGGCGGATCCATACTCTCCGACCGCACCGACCCTGATCGCACGGCGCTTCGAGGAGAACCGCGAGATACCGGAAGCGAGAGTGCGGGCGATGCTCGAGGCGATCGTTTCTTCGCCGCTGGTTCCGCGCATTGCCAGGCTCATTCAATCGCGGCTCGGGCGCCCGCTGGAACCGTTCGACATCTGGTACAACGGCTTCCGTCCGAAATCGAAATACGATCAGGCGGAGCTCGACCGGATCGTGGCCGAACGATATCCAACCGCCGAAGCCTACCGCCGCGACATGCCGCGCATGCTGGAGCAGCTCGGGTTCGCGAAAGAGCGCGCGCAGTTCCTTGGCGGCAACATCATGGTCGATCCCGCCCGCGGGTCCGGTCACGCGATGGGCGCGGCGATGCGCTCGGCAAAGCCGCACCTGCGCACGCGCGTCGAAAAGACCGGGATGAATTACAAGGGCTACAACATCGCTGTGCACGAGATGGGTCACAACGTCGAGCAAACCCTTTCGCTCAACGACATCGACCACACGCTCTTGCAGGGCGTCCCCAACACCGCTTTCACCGAAGCGCTGGCTTTCGTGTTTCAGGGGCGTGACGTCGAGCTGCTCGGGCTGGCGCAACCGGACCCCAGCACCGATGCCTTGCGCACGATCAACGATTTCTGGGCCGCCTACGAGATCGCGGGCGTCGGCCTGGTCGACATGGCCGTGTGGCACTGGATGTACGACCATCCGACTGCGACGCCGAAGCAGCTCAAGGACGCGACGCTCGATATCGCCCGCCAGGTCTGGAACAAGCACTACGCGCCCGTGTTCGGAAAGCGCGATGTGGTGCTGCTCGCCGTGTACTCGCACATGATCGCCAGCGTTCTGTATCTCCCCGATTATTCCATCGGCTACATGATCGCGCGCCAGATCGAGGAGAAAATGCGGACGGCGGGGCCGGTAGGTCCCGAATTCGAGCGGATGGCAAAATTCGGCAGCCTCGCGCCCGATTTGTGGATGGAGAATGCGACGGGAGCGCCGGTCGGACCCGAAGCGCTGTTGCGCGCAACCGAGAGAGCACTCAAAGAGCTGGGTGGATCCTGAGATCGATCGCCTCAACGTACGGTCCGAGCCTTTTTCTTATTGTTGGGGACCAATGGCCGAGAGCGACCCTGAGGCGGTATTTTTAAGCCCACATGGTTACAGCAGCTGAGCTGACACCGAATCGGGAGCGCGGCCGCTTCGTCGGGTTTCCACGCCTCGACAGCATTCGCAACCGCATCATCGCATTCGCCGTCGTCGCGACGCTGATTCCATCCGGCATCACGCTCTCGATCTCGTACCAGCAGAACCGGCGCTCGCTCGAGGCGAAGATCACCCGGGACCTCGTCACGCAGAGCGAGCAGGCCGCCCGCTCGACCAGCGTCTGGCTAAGGGAGCGGCTCTACGACCTGCGTGTTTTCGCGGCGTCGGGCGAAGTCGAAAACAGTCTTGGGACTCGACCCGGGCCCGCCGTCGCACCTGACGGTACGCCCGCCCCGACGCGCAACCGCCTCCGCGAATACCTCCAATCGCTCAACGAACGCTTCGCCGATTTCGGGCAGCTCATGGTTCTCGACGCCAACGGTCAGGTCGTCGGAACCACACGTCCCGACCGCTCGACAGTCGCTCTTCCTGATGATTGGCTCTCACTGCTACGCACTGAAGGTCAGTTCGTCGGAACTCCGCAATGGGATTCGTCGGCGCGGATCGGCAAGCTCCTGATCGGCGTTCCCGTCAATCGGGCGGATGGACGCGTGGTCGGCGCATTTGCGGCGGAGCTCAACCTCGCTCCGATTGCGGGCCTCATGAAGTCATTTGCCCCGGACAGCTCGGGATCGATTTATCTCGTGAGCGGCACGGGAAACATGATCGCGAGCTCGCACGGCGTTACATCGCAGGTCCTTCGCACTCGCTTGCCGGAATCCGAGCTGACTCGACTGAACACGTCGTCCCGCACAAGCTCACGATACATCAATTTCCAGGACCTCGACGTGATCGGGGCCGCCGAAAAAGTGCCGCAGACGGATTGGCTCGTTGTTTCGGAGATCTCAGCCGACGCCGCGTTCGGGCAGCTGCGCCAGTTCCGGAACTACTCGATTTTCGTCGTTCTCGGACTGTTGATCCTGGTTGCGGCGAGCGCTTACTGGCTCGGCGTCATCATCGCCAGGCCGCTCGACCGTCTCACCAAGGGTGCGGCCGAAGTTGCGGCGGGAGATCTCGCTGTCGACCTGCCACAGGGCGGTGGGGGCGAGGTCGGCTACCTCACCAGCGTCTTCAATCACATGGTGTCGCGCTTGCGCGAAGGCCGGCGCGAGCTCGACGACATCAACGAGATGCTGCAGAAGAAGAACGAAGAGCTGGAGCGTCTCTCGATAACCGATGGACTCACGGGGCTGGTGAATCACAGGTTCCTGGTTCAGCGCCTGAACGAGGAAGGCATCAGGGCCAACCGGTATCACCACGAATTCTCGGTGCTGATGGCCGATGTCGATCATTTCAAGCAGTACAACGACGAGTTCGGGCATCCGGCCGGTGATGAAGTGCTGCGACGCGTAGCGGACATCCTGCGTGCGTCGGTGCGGCCTGGTGACACCGCGGCTCGCTACGGCGGCGAAGAGTTCGCCGTCGTCATGCCGGAGACGCCAGCCGCGGAGGCGTTCGAGATCGCGGAGCACGTTCGCGCGCGGGTGGCGTCGGAGTCTTTTCCTGGAAAGAAGATCACGCTCAGCATCGGCGTCGCCGAATTTCCCAACGATGCAGACTTGCCGCACGCGGTGATCGCGGCGGCCGACAGGGCTCTTTACGAAGCCAAGCGTGACGGCCGGAACCGCACCGTGCAGGCGAAGCGGAAGAGAGCGGCTAGCTAAATAAAGAGGGCGTAAAGAGGGCGCCCGTCTTCGGCCGCCGACTGAAGGAGCCGCCGATCAGGGACGGCTGACGAGGCTGCGGAAAATCCACCCATTCCGCCCGCGTTCGTCATTGATCTTGATCCAGTCTTCAGTATATGAGTACGCGGTGAGCACGGTCCCGCTCTCGACTCCGAAAACGATCTCGAAGTTGGTGCCCGGCCCTTCCCGAATGTTGCCCTTGCTCTCGACCTTGATGCGGATCGGCAACACGAATGCCGTCTCTCCGGTCCGGGGCTCCTCGCGAGCCGCCGTAGTCCCGCGCGCGCGGTATGATACGGCGAGAGCCTTCGCCTGATTGGCGAGGTAAAGAGCCCCACCATAGTTCTTCCGGTCGAATTCCAGTGAGCTCTGCTTGACCAG
>JBDSRC010000319.1:0-3923 GCA_039929505.1 Gemmatimonadaceae bacterium | reverse complement strand
TACACCGACGGCTGGATCAAGGACTCCGATTTGAATACCGCGTTCGGGACGACGGTCGCTCCGCTGCCCTACCATGGCGTGAAGACCTATCCCTACTCCGCGGGTGACGCGTACCCGAACAGCGCGGAGCACGAGCGCTACCTTCGTGACTACAACACTCGCATCGTTACGCGGAAACAGGCTCGCCAGTAGTCGCGCTAATTGGTGTGTCACGCATTCCGCGCAGCGCAGGCAACGACGCCAGCATTTGCTCGCGGGTCATACCCAGCAGGTCGTGCCGCTCGACCAGCGCGTCGAAATCCACGGGATATAGATTCCGCCGGTCCGGATCGGCAAGTCCCGCAACGTTACGCGGAACGATCGCCTGTCTGACCCAGTCCGCATAGTTTCGGCGTTCACCCGCGGTTCCCACGTTGGCCCGGCCGCGCGTGATCTCGAGAAGGCGCCGAAAGCTCTCGCCTGGCAAGGGTTCCAGAGCGGCGTCACCCACTCCGAGAAATCCCTTCCACGCCGCGAATTCGTCAGAGGCCACGCGCTGACTGACCTCGGCGAAAGAGACGGTCGCGAAGTAGAGCATCGCGTGCGCAGTGAATAAATCGAAGTTGGCCATGGCCTCGTAGGCGCCGGCCACGACGAGATCGATCTGATCCGCTTCCGCGCTGAGGGCGGAGTCGTATCGTGCGAGTGTTTCCACAGAGGGAACGCGGCTGCCACCCGCAGCCGCTTCGAATGCGAGCGCGAGTCGCTCTACCGCACGCAGGCCCCACGCGATGCCGGTAGAGAACAGTGGGTCGACGAACGCGTACGCGTGGGGCATGAGTGCCCACCGCTCCCCTGCCGCGCGGATGAGACGGTGCTGGATCAGCGAACGAAACGCCATCGGCATCATGGGCGTCGAGTCGGCGAACGCATTTGCCAGCGTCGGGTACCGCCCCAGCAATGTCCGCCACAGTAGCGCCGCATCGGTACTGTCCGATGTAGCCAGGGTCGCACACGCCCTCGGCGTGAGCAGGAACCCCGCGCTCGTAACCCCATGATCGAACCGGAGAGAGTACATCCAGCCTTCATCGATCAGATGATGAACGGCGGCGGAGTCCTCGGGATATGGACCCTCCGGCATTCCCGGCACGACCTCCTCCATCAGCCGTACACCGTCGAAATGGCTGAAGACGATCGCGGCGCGCGTATGAGTGCGCTCGAGACCTGAAGGAATGGAAAGCTGTCGCGCGAGAAATCCGCCGGGACCAGACGCGTCGATGACGAACCTCGCACGGAGATCGAATGGGGCGCCGCTTCGACTCCCGGTGAGCCGTATGGAATCCGCCTTCACCTCCGAGCCGCTCAGCTCGACCTCGTCGCGATAGTCCACTCCGGCGGAGACGGCCGCCCGCACGAAATGGTGATCGATGTCGGCGCGAACCCAGTGCGTGTCGGCGATCGTGTCATGCGGACTCGCCGCGACCAGGAGACGTTCCGAGTCGAAGCCGCGATTGGCGAACGCCTCACCGGGATGATGACGGTAGAACGTGAACCCGCGCTTCAGTCCGCGGCGAAGCTCTGGATAGCGCGCGAGCCAGCGTCCATGCGCCGCGAGTTGGTAGCAGTCGGAAAGTCCGTACCTGATGGCGAGCCGTTCGAGGGAAAGGTTCGCAAGCGGAGTTGACGACTCACCAATGGCGAAGCGCGGGTGCGTGCCGCGCTCGAGAAGCACGACGTCGTATCCGAGCATCGCCAACACCCTGGCAAGCAGTGATCCGGCAAAGCCGCTTCCGACGACCGCGACCTCGCACGATCCGATCACTTCCCTCCACAAACAGCGCACGAAACCCGCGATTCCGGGCAGCCCGTGATGTTGATGCGGCGCAGCCGCTCGGTGCGCGCGGGCCGGCAGTGCTCGCACGAAGGCAGCCGCTCCAGGTCCCACAGGTCGGCGGTTACTACCGCATCCCCGAATTGGAGGCAGCCGTCGAGGGAATCTTCGAGCTGGGACAGCCTGGGTGAAACGAAATCTCCTGTCGCTCGGAGGCGCTCGAGCTCGCCATTTCCGTCCCGCACGGGAATGATCGATACTGTTGAAGCGCCACGCTCGACAGCGTACTCGACCGCGCGCAGCGTCCACGCCACCGATTCCGTGTCCGGAACGAATGGCGCGCCGAGAAGGACGAAGACCCGAAGGTCGATACCATTCTCCGCCAGAAAGCGGGCTGACCAATCGAAGCGCTGGAAATCGAGGCGCTTATTGAGCTCGGAGGCCGCGATCGGATGAACGGTCTCCAATCCAATTGCCACCTCGAGCCTGCCGGAAATTCGCCGCGCAAAGGAGACAGTCTGTGGTCCGATGACGCTGGCGTGCGACTCAACGGTCACAGCGCTAAACGGTGCCGCCAGAGTCGCGATCCCGAGCAGATCCTCGGCGGGAACCGCTCGCAGGCTAAAAAAATTGCTGGCGTTATAGAGCTTGAGCCGATCGGGCACGGGGCCATCGAGCGCACCAAGCACTCTTGCCAACTGCGCCGTCAAAGCACCCGGAGGCGTCGGGCCATCCAACGTCCATTTCCAAAGGTCGCAGAACGAGCAGGTGAACGGGCATTCGGCACCGGCAAGGAACACGGTGAGCGCGCGCTCGACCCTGTCTCCGGGCCGGCGCTCTTCCTCGAGCAATGAGCCGAGCGCGGTCTCGGGGTCAGCGCGCATTTTCGGACCACGAAGCCTTCTGATCCGCCGATCGGCGGCCGATACGTTCACGCTAAGCCGGAGTACAGCGTCTGAAAATAGCGGCGGTATCGGTCCTCGTTTTGAGGGAAAAGGCGACTGACCTGATCTGCCGAGACCGATCCATGCTGGAACCGGCGTTTGGCGAAGACCGGCATGTCGAGCCCAAGCACTGCGTGTATTCCCCGCGATACGATCTCGCCTTTGAGCGCGTACAACCGCTCATGCGAGCCTTCGGTCAGCGCGGCGAACGGGATCGCTTCCGCCACGGCGATGACCGAAGGCCGGGTGTAGGGACTGAAGCCCGCGAATCCATATTCTCGCGCGCAGGCGTAGCTGCGGACGCACGCCCGGCTATATCCGCCTGAGTAGGTGAGGGAGTGCTTGATGGAATCGACGCCCCAGCCTTCCTGGTAAAGCATGCGATTGTTGACAACGCTCCGGATCGTGAGCTCGCTGTTCTCCTCGATGGGATAGTCCTTGAGGTTCTCGTCCCCGCCATCGCCGTCCACCAGAAGGCGCCAGTCGGGGTAGCGTTCCCTGATGCCGGCCAGGAGCGCGGAGTTCACCGCCGCGCATTCGACATCGAGCGGCTTGTAGTCCTCGATGATACTTACGGCACGCAGAGGATCGAGCGATGTCGAGGAGACATCGATGATCTCGCCGAGGAAGTCGAGGCGGCTGTTGATAAGGAAATCCGCGGCCTGCCGCATGTCGTCTCCATCCGAATCCACGGAGAGCGTGAATGCCTTGAGCCGTGCGGGGGAATGCCCTTCGTTCAGCATCAGCTTGTACAGACAGAGGAGAATGGCCCCGCTGTCGATACCCCCGGAAAACGGAACTCCGATCGGTGCCCCGGGATCTTGCACGGAGAGCCAGCCTCGGAGCTCGTTGTAAACCGCCTCGATGTAGTATCGGCCGATCAGATCCAGGTCGTCCGGAAGTGTGGACCGGGGCGGATCGAAGAATCGACGATGCACCGGATTAGGATCGGGACAGCCCACGAGTCGGAGCGTCGTAACGTGGTGAGCGGGAACCATTCGCGAGTAGCTCGGATGGAACTGCGCGGACCACCCGTGCCGCCTGAGCTCGGCCGCAATCTCGTCGATGCGCTCGGCGACGATCAGCGTCGGGCCATCCGTGGCCTTGGCAAGAAAGTATCGCAGCGGACGGTCCAGACTCCGCGCGAGCACGACCCGCTCTCCGTCCTG
>JBDSRC010000318.1:0-7048 GCA_039929505.1 Gemmatimonadaceae bacterium | reverse complement strand
TGCAGTAGGAGGCTTCAGCCCCGCGCCCCACACGCCCTCGCAGCTGGTGGAGCTGGGACAGGCCGAACCGCTCCGGATGCTCGACGAGCATCACCGTTGCATTCGCGACGTCGATCCCCACTTCTATGACAGTGGTGGAAACGAGGATGTCGATTTTGCCATCCCTGAACGCGCGCATCGTCTTCTCGCGCTCGTCAGCCGGAACGCGGCCGTGAATCAGCGCGACGACCCTCCCGGCAAACGGCCCGGCTGAAAGCTGCTCGTACATCGTGGTTGCCGCCTTGAGATCGGTCTTCTCGGATTCTTCGATGACGGGGTAGACCACGTAGGCCTGACGCCCCTTCTCGGTCTCGCGGGCGACGAACTCCAAAACCCTATCACGCGCCGCCTCGGGGCGCATCACCGTCGTCACCGGCTGGCGTCCGGCGGGACGCTCGTCGAGCGTGCTGACGTCAAGATCACCGTAAAGGGTGAGCGCGAGAGAGCGTGGTATCGGCGTCGCGCTCATGAGCAGCACGTCCGGTGACCCGCCCTTCGCGGATATCGCGGCGCGCTGCTCCACACCGAAGCGGTGTTGCTCGTCGATCGTCACGAAGCCAAGCCTGCCGAAGACCGCCGCGTCCTGTACGAGGGCATGGGTTCCCACCGCGAGCAGTGGCTCGGCGGTGGCGAGGCGGGCCGCCGCCGCTTTGCGCGCCTTCCCGCCGAGGCTTCCAGTCACCAGCACGGGCTCGATGCCCAAGGGCGACAGCAGCTTGATGAAAGTCCGAGCGTGCTGCTCGGCCAGCAACTCGGTCGGCGCCATGATCGCCGCCTGATACCCGTTCTCCATCGCGAGCAGAGCCGCAAACAGGGCGACGATGGTTTTGCCGCTCCCCACGTCACCCTGCAGCAGTCGATGCATTTTTCTGTCGCTGCACATGTCGGCGACTATCTCGCGCACGGCCGTCGTCTGCGCATCAGTCAATGCGAACGGCAGGTTTGCCTTGAGAGCGGTGGTGAGCTTTCGCCTGTTGGTGAACGCGATTCCGCTCCGGCGCTCCCGCACGAGAGCGTTGGCGCGGAGGTGGAGGATGTGGACGAAGAGAAGCTCCTCGAAAGCCAGTCTCGAGCGGCCCTGCGCTCCTTCGCTGATGGATTGTGGCCGGTGGACCATCGCCAGCGCTTCGCGGAGAGAGGGCACGCCGGCCAGCCGCAGCGCGTCGGCGGGCAGGTACTCTTCGACTAACCGCAGCAGTACCTCGAGGTGCGTGTCGATGATGCCGCGGATGAGTTTGAATGAGAGCCCTTCGGTCGCCGGATAGACGGCGAGCACTCTGCCACCCTTTACTCCCTCGTCGTCCTTGCCGAGGTGGATGTACTCTCGCGGCTGGAGCTGGCGGCCGTGGAAGAACCGCACGGTCCCGGTGAGAAGCATGATGTCGCCCTTCTCGATGGTGCGATCGAGAAATGGCTGTCCAGGCCAGGACGCCTCTATCATTCCGGAGTCGTCCCTGAGAACCGCCTGGAAAATGCGCAGACCCTTCCGCGTCGGGATGATCCCCTTTGAGATCACGCGGCCGATGATGGTGCCATCCATCCCGGTCTCGAGCGAAGCGATCGGCGAGATGGTGCTCGCGTCCTCGTAGCGGTGCGGGATGTGGAAGAGAAGATCGCGCGCAGTCAGGATTCCCAGCCGCCGGAGCGATTCACCTCGCGCGGGCCCGACACCCTTGAGGTAATTGACGGGCATGTCGAGATAGATCTTTCCCGCGCGCCCTTCCTTCCGCGAATCCATTACTCCTCGAGAACGTCGCGCGCGAAAGCAGCAGGATCGAATGCAACGAGGTCGGTGGCTTTCTCGCCCACCCCGATGAACTTCACCGGGACATTGAGCGCTTCGTGGACGGCGACCACGATTCCGCCCTTGGCCGTCCCATCTATTTTTGTCACCACCAGGCCGGTGATTGGGATCGCCTCGGCGAATGTCTTCGCCTGCGCGATGGCGTTCTGGCCGATGGTGCCATCGAGTACGAGCAGCGTCTCATGCGGAGCTCCGGGCAGTCGCTTCCCAATGACACGATTGATCTTTTTCATCTCGTCCATGAGCGACCCGCTCGTGTGAAGACGCCCGGCCGTATCCACGATCACCACATCGACGCCGCGGGCGATACCGGCGTCCACAGCATCGAAGGCAACGGACGCCGGATCGGTGCCGGGCTTGCCGCCAACGAAGCCCGCGCCCGACCGCTCCGCCCACACGCGCAGCTGATCGATCGCCCCCGCGCGAAAGGTGTCGGCGGCGCCGATGAGAACCGTCATCTCGTTCGCCGCAAGCAAATCGGAGAATTTCCCGATGAACGTCGTTTTGCCGGCGCCATTGATTCCGACGACGAGAACCACCGTCGGCGCTTTGTCCGACCTGAGAACGCGGGGATTGCTGTTGCCCGAACGCAGCGACTGCTCGATCGCCGAGCTGAGCGCCGCCTGAAATTCATCCTCGGTTCTTATCAGGCCCCGCTTCGCCCGCGACTCTACTTCGGCGACCAGGCGCATCGTTGCCGATACTCCAAAGTCCGCTTCGAGCAGCACCTGCTCGAGTGTCTCGAGCGATCCCTCGATGGTTCCGGCGCGCGCGAGTGCGCCGACATCCGCCAGCGCCACTTCCCTGATTCTGTTCCAGAGCGTGCGGGCGGGGACGTCGCCCGAGCGCTTCATTATCCTGCCGGCCATTTCTCTCCGAGGCATGACGCAAAAAAACCCGGACCGATTGGTCCGGGTGGAAAATAAGTATCGCTCGGTCCGGGTGTGCTACTCGGCGTTCGCGATTCGCGCCTGACTGAGGCTTGCAAGCGTCTGGCTTCTCATCTTCGCAAACAGCGGACGCTCGGCTGATGGGACCGGATCGCCAGTATTGTCGCGCAGCGCCAGTCTCGGATCGTGCTGCACGCCACGAACGAGAATCTCGAAATGGAGGTGCGGACCAGTCGCGTAGCCGGTCATGCCGACGTACCCGATCGTGCTCCCCATCGCCACGCGCGTTCCAACGCGAGTGCCGGTGGCGAAGTTTCTCATGTGACCGTAGCGGCTCACCATTCCGTTCGCGTGTCTGATGTCGACGGCGTTGCCGTAACCGCCACGGCGTCCGGCGAAGATCACGACACCGTCGCCGATGGCGCGGATCGGAGTTCCCATCGCCGCGGCGTAATCAGTGCCAGTGTGTCTCCTCCAGGTGCCGAAGATCGGGTGCCTGCGGCTGCCGAACATGCTGCTGATGCGGCGGAAAGCGACGGGGGCACGAAGGAAAGCAGCCTGAAGCGACTTGCCGCTGGCATCGAAGTACTTGGGTCCACCCGCGCGCGTGTCGAATGCAATCGCTTCGAGCTCGTTGTTGCCGCCGCGCCCGAGCGCCAGGCGCGCGCCGAGAACCTTGTTGACGATGATCGCGCCGTTCGGCTTCTGAAGTCTCTCGACGAGGACGTGGAATTTGTCTCCCTGAGAGAGATCGCGGCTCATGTCGACGCGATACTCGAAGATGTCGGCGAGCGACCAGGCCAGCTTGTGACGGGCTGAGGGCGGGAGGACTCCGACACCACTTTCGTTCAGCGCATTGTAAAGGCTCGAGCGAATGACGCCCGCAATGGCGAGGGTGTCGATCAGCTCGGTATTCGAGGCCTGAATCAGCAGCGGATTAAGCTGGAAGTCAGTCGGCTCAAACCCGGCGCGCGTGACGGTAACCGGATCCAGCACGAAAACAGACCGCTTTTCGAGGGTCGGAACAAACCAAATGGCGGCCAATGCAAGAGCCGCCACGACGCCATAGCCAACTGGTCTTACGCTTGCCGGCTTCAATCCATCTGTCTCCGAATAAATGTCGGAATCTCCATGTCGGAGAGGTCCTGTTCTGGGGACGATTTATCCCTGTCCGGAGTCACTGGATTTGAGGTCGGAGTATTGCGCCTCGGGATCTCCCCCAGGGTGGGTCTCCCGACCCCGTTTGAGCGGGGTGGGCGGAGGGGGATAACGGCGGAGCCTCTGCCCACGGTAACCGGGTTCGGAACCACCGAAACGGGTACCGAAACCTGCTGGGAGGAGGAGGTCCTTTCCCGGTCGAAGCCGGTGGCGATGACCGTGACCCGAATCTCACCCTGCATTGCCGGCTCGTGGACCGCGCCAAAGATGATCTCCGCTTCCTCGCCGACGGCGTCGTGGATGATTTCGTTGATCTGGTGGACTTCGCCGAGGGTCAGGTCGGCCCCGCCGGTGATGTTGACGAGGACTCCGGTCGCACCCGAAATCGAGACGTTATCGAGGAGCGGGCTGGCGATTGCCTGCTGCGCCGCTTCGATCGCCCGATTCTCACCGCGGCCGATTCCCGTTCCCATGAGTGCGGACCCGCCTTCCTGCATGACGGTCCGGACGTCGGCGAAGTCGACGTTCACGAGTCCCGTAACGCTGATGAGGGACGAAATGCCCTGCGTCGCGTGAAGGAGGACTTCGTCGGCTTTCTTGAGGGCGTCCTGGAACGGGATCCCCTTCCCGACCACGGCGAGAAGGCGCTCGTTGGGAACTACGATCATCGTGTCCACGTGCTTGCGCATCTCGGCAATGCCGAGCTCAGCCTGGCGCATCCGCTTGCGGCCTTCGAACAGGAACGGCTTGGTGACGATGCCCACCGTAAGCGCGCCTGCCTCCCTTGCCAACTCGCAAAGGACGGGAGCCGCGCCGGTTCCGGTGCCACCGCCCATTCCGCAGGTCACGAAGACGAGGTCCGCGTTCGACATCGCGCGTGCGACTTCTTCCCTGCTCTCGTCGATCGCCTGCTTGCCGATCTCGGGTCGTGCTCCTGCTCCCAGACCGCGCGTGAGCTTTTTGCCGATCTGGATCTTTACATCAGACTTCGAATTGAGGAGCGCCTGCGCATCGGTGTTGACCGAGATGAACTCAACACCTTCGAGGTGTTCCTCGATCATGCGATTTACGGCGTTTCCGCCCCCGCCACCCACGCCCACCACCTTCATGCGGGCGTTCTGTGACTGGCTTTCCTCGAATTCGAATATCATCGGGTTGGAAACTCCGGTACCGCGTGATTTGTGGAAAAAAATCTCGGGCAAGTATACGGCCCTTAGTCGATTCGTACCATAGCCAAAGACGAACGGACCCGAAAATAAGTACAACCTGCGCCAAGTGAGTTATCCACACGCGCGTCGGGCCCTTCTCATTTATGATTTTCCCCCGGGTGTGCGCGGTGCCGCTTCGGCATCTCTGCCTGCTGGAGGTGAGGGTATCCTCTTCGGCCGCTACGCTCGCTCGGGCGGAGCCGAACTACGCTCGCGCCAGCTCCGCTGGCACTCGCCCGTCTCCTTGGTCGCTCGCTTTGGAAAGCGCCTGCGAGGATACCTTCACCTCCCTACACAGGGTTGTAAGAACAACACCGCGCACGCCGCGCCAGTCTACGAGCGCACGCGTCAGCGTGTGGCATCTCTCTTTCTACTGCCGCTGTCGGCGCGAAGCGCCGCGCGCGAAAGCGCGCGATGGTCGGCCGCAGCTGAGGATTGCTTGGAGTCACGCGTATTGTCGCCGTGCAATGGATATGCGGACGCAGATTTATGTGGGAAGGCGGGCGGGGATTGGTGCGCAGGCGGCCTCGCAGCGTGTAAGCGCGGAGCCGCCGGAGTACCAATCCCCGCCCGACTTCCCGCGTAGAGTTCCAGACGCGTCAAATCCTTTGGGCGCGCACGACGCGTGCGCTAGAAGAAATCCTCGAGCCAGGTTTTGACTTTTTTTGCCACGCGCTCTACACCGGCGCCGGTCAGTGCCTTGTGCTTGCTCGTTGCGGAGAAGCCCGCCGCGGCGCGATTCGCGCCGTAGAGCGCCAGACCGACGACCGTTGCGTAGCGCGGCGCATCCACCGAGTCGCTCAGGCCGCCGATGTTCTCCGCGGGTGAGCCGATTCTCACTCCCGTTCCAAAGACATCAGCCGCCAGCTCGGCAACGCCCTGCATCGCCGCCGCGCCGCCGGTGACCACGACTCCCCCGCGCAGACGCTGCGCGAAACCCGCGCGCTCGATCTCGGCCTGCACCAGATAGAAAATCTCGTCCATCCGCTGGTGGATGATGTGAGCGAGAACCTCACGCGGCACGTGACGCTCGCCCTGCGCAACCGTGCTCGGCAACTGAATCACGTCCTGCGGATCTACCAGCGGCTCGTAGGCGCAGCCGTACTTCTCCTTGAGGCGCTCAGCGTCCGCCTGCGTCACGCCGATCCCCTGGACGATGTCGCCGGTGACGTTGTTGCCGCCGTAATTGATCGTGCCGAGGTGCCTGATCTTCCCCTCGTGAAACACCGCCATATCGGTTGTGCCGGCGCCCATCTCGATCAGCACGACACCGAGCTCCTTCTCGTCGTCGGTGAGGACGCTGAGCGAGCTCGCGAGCGGCTCCAGCACGAGCTCGCGGACATGGTAGCCGGCGCGCTCAACCGATTTGCGAAGGTTCATCGCCGGTGAGCTCCCGATCGTCACCAGATACATCTCGGTCTCGAGGCGCGTGCCGATCATGCCGATCGGGTCGCGGATCCCCTGATTCTTGTCGACCGAATATTCCTGCGGAATCGCATGAAGGAGCTCACGATCCTGCGGCACCGGCTGCGCACGCGCGACTTCGTTGGCGCGATCGACGTCGGCCTTGGAGATTTCTTCGCCGTTGACGGCGACGATTCCCTTGCTCGTCATGGCGCGCACGTGCTCGCCCGCGATGCCCGCGTAAATCGTGTCGATCTTGATACCGGCCATTCTTTCGGCGTCTTCAATGGCCTTCTTGATCGACCGCGTGGTCTCTTCGATGTCCGAGACGATCCCGCGTCTCAAGCCCGTTGTGCGGGCCTGGCCGACGCCGAGGATTCTGAGCGTAGGCATGCCGCGCCCGTCGCCCACCGCTTCAGCGATGACGGCGGTGGTCTTCGCGGAACCGATGTCCAGACCAGCGATGATTCGTTCGGGGTTCATTGCAGCCTTGCGATCACCTGATCGCGGTAACGTAGGTCGAGCTCTTCCACGCGCGCCTTTCG
>JBDSRC010000317.1:0-2942 GCA_039929505.1 Gemmatimonadaceae bacterium | reverse complement strand
CCGGCGCGCTCGATCACGGCTCTCATCGGACCCTCGGGCTGCGGCAAGAGCACTTTTCTCCGCTCGATCAACCGGCTCAACGAGCTGATCCCCGGGGTTCGTCACGAGGGCGACATCTGCCTCGACGGCAGTAGCGTCTTTCGCCGTGACCTGGACATCGTCGCGCTCCGGCAGCGAGTCGGAATGGTATTCCAGCGCTGGAATCCCTTCCCTAAATCGGTGTACGACAACGTCGCTTACGGACCGCGCATCAACGGCGTCGCGCGGCGGGAACTGGACGAGATAGTTGAGAGCTCACTTCGGCGCGCCGCCATTTGGGACGAGGTAAAGGACCGGCTGCGGCAGAGCGCGCTCGGCCTGTCCGGCGGACAGCAGCAGCGCCTTTGTATCGCGCGCGCGCTGGCGAACCGTCCGGAGCTCCTGCTCCTCGACGAGCCGGCGAGCGCTCTCGATCCGATCGCAACGCAGAAAATCGAGGAGCTGCTCTACGAGCTGAAAAAGGAGTTGACGATCATGATCGTTACGCACAACCTGCAACAGGCGGCCCGCGCATCGGATCACACCGCCTTTTTTTTCCTCGGGGAGCTCATCGAGTTCGGACCCACCGAGCGGATCTTCACCCGGCCGACCAACGAGAGAACAGATGCCTACATCACCGGGAGGTTCGGATGACTCCTGAAACCGCGACGAGTGGGTTTCGCCATTTCCACGACCAGCTGGCCACCCTCAAGGGCAAACTGCTCACGATGTCCCAGATCGCGGAGCAGCGTACAGAAGCCTCCGTCGACGCGCTGTTGACGAGAGACGCCGAGAAGGCCGAACTGGTCATCGAAGGCGACGTCGAGCTGAACAATCTCGAGGTGGAGGTGGAGCGACTGGGAGTGGAGCTACTCGCTCTGCAGCAGCCGATGGCGCGGGACCTCCGCTTCATAGTCGGCGCTATTAAGGTCTCCAACGATCTTGAGCGCGTCGGCGATCACGCTGTGAACATCGCGGAGTCTGCCCTGCGGCTGATTTCGCTGGGGCCCGAAGCCGATCAGGCTCTCAAGCTCGCCGCGACGCCGGAGATCGAGGACATGGCGCGGCGCGCGCGAAAGATGCTCAGCGATTCGCTCGATGCATTCCTTCGCGCCGATGGCGCGCTCGGCCGCCAGGTCTGTCGGGACGACGATGTCGTTGACAGCCTGCATGACTCGGTGTTCCGGGTTCTGCTCACCCACATGATGGGCGACCCCGCCACGATCACGCCTTCCCTTCAGCGGCTACTGGTGAGCCGTAACCTGGAGCGCATCGCCGATCTCGCGACCAACATCGGGGAGGATGCAGTCTATCTCGCCGAAGGAAAGCAGATCAAGCACCACTACAAAGAGGGGGGCGAGATCGCCTCTATAACCTGACCGTCATACAGACCGTGCACCGGTCTATGGGCTGACCGTCGCTGCGAGGATGTAATAGCTCAGCGCCGCCAGGAGCGCCGACGCCGGTATCGTCACCACCCACGCCCAAACGATGCGGCCGGCCAGCCCCCACCGCACCGCCGAGAAGCGATGCGTGGCACCGACGCCGACGATCGCGCCCGTGATCGTGTGGGTCGTGCTGACGGGAATCCCCATCGTTGTCGCCATGATGATCGCGATGGCGCCCGCGCCCTCGGCGCAGAATCCGCCAACAGGCCGAAGCTTGGTGATGCGCGAGCCCATTGTGTGAACTATCCGCCAGCCGCCAAACAGAGTGCCAAGCGCGATTGCGGTGTGGGCGGAGAGAATCACCCACAGCGGAATCTCATCGGCGTCCGTGAGGTAGAGATGCCGGAGCCAGCCCGTTTCCTGAGAAAGCAGGGGGCCGACGGAAACGAGAAGCCCGACGATGATTCCCATCGTTTTCTGCGCGTCGTTGCCGCCATGCGCCAGCGAAAACACCGCCGAGCTGACCAGCTGTCCCCTCTTGAATATCCTGTTCACTCGTCCAGGCGAAGCGCGCTGAAAGAGCCAGAACACGGTCGCCATCAGCACGAATCCCAGCAGCATGCCGAAGAGCGGCGAGACCACGATGAACGCGAGCGTCTCGATCCACTTCTTGCCCCAGAGCAGTGCCGCAAATCCCGCTTTGGCTATCGCGGCCCCGGCGTACCCGCCGATCAGCGCGTGCGATGAGCTGGAGGGAATTCCCCAGAACCACGTTGCGAGGTCCCAGATTATCGCCCCCAGCAGACCCGCCAGAATGACGCTCGGGGTAACGATGTTGAGGTCGATCATCCCCTTCCCGATCGTTTTCGCCACCGCCGTCGTGAAGACGAATGCCGCGATGAAGTTGAAAAACGCGGCCCAGATGACGGCAGCGAGCGGGCTCAGCACGCGGGTCCCGACGACGGTCGCGATGGAGTTCGCCGAGTCGTGGAAGCCGTTGATGAAGTCGAAGATGAGGGCGACCACTACGATCCCCAGCACGTACGTCAGCACTTATGCGTTCTTCAGGGCGATACTCTGCAAGACGTTGCCGACGTCCTCACACTGGTCCAGCGCATCCTCGATCTTGTCGTAGAGATCTTTCCACTTGACGACCTCGAGCGTGTCGCCGCCCTCGGCGAACAGGTCCCCCATCGCCTCGTGATAGACCGCGTCGCCTTCCTCCTCGAGGACCTTCAGGTCGTGAGTGACCTCGCTTACCCGCTTCGGGATCTTCATGTCGCGAACGCCGACCTCGACGCATTTCGCTGCCCGGCAGAGGACCTCGGCGAGCACCACAGCCGCTGGACGGGTTTTTTCGATCCTGAAGATCGTCGCTCGACGCGCCGTGCCATCGATGAGGTCGATCACTTCGTCGAGATGCGAAGCAAGCAGGTGGATATCTTCGCGGTCAAACGGAGTCACGAATGTCCTGTCGATCCGGTCGATTATCTCACGAGTGAGGTTGTCGGCCTCGTGCTCCAGATTCTTTATCTT
>JBDSRC010000316.1:0-3563 GCA_039929505.1 Gemmatimonadaceae bacterium | reverse complement strand
GAGGGCGAATGAACGTCAGCTGCCCCGACTGCCGCTCCGTCTTTCGCGTCGATCCCGCCAAGGTTCCGCCCGCCGGAGTTCGCGCCCGGTGCTCGGTCTGCAGCGGAATCATTTCAATCCCGGGTCCTACCGGTGCATCCACTCCGACCGGCAGCTCGCCGCGCGTCACGCCCGCAGCAGAGACGCCGGCAACGGCACGCCCCCGCTCGACCCCAGCGGCGCAAGGTGCGTGGGATTCTCCACCGTTTTCCTCAGCTCCGACTGCTCCGCGTCAGCCGGCTCCGGCTGTGCCTCCGGTCGCTCCTCCGGTAGCGCCGCCCTACGTTCCGACGCCGCGACCAGCGCCAATTCCAACGGCTCCGGCAGCGCCACAGGCCGCACCGGCCGCTGCGCGACCCCCGGCAACACCGCCCGCGCCTTCACCGAGCAGGACCAGCACTCCGCCGGGCGCGCGCCGACCGCTCAACCCCTTCCTCTCCAAGGATCCTGACCAGCGCGCCAAACGCCTGGCGCGGGCACTCGTATCAGACATCATCACGTACCATCCGGCGAAACACTCCGAGGGACTGCGCGACGGCACTCTCAAGCAGCTTTTCCGGGAAGAGATCAAGAAGAGCTTTGAAGAGTATATTGCGCAGGTGGGCCAACAGCTCGCGGAGAGCACGACGTACTTCCAGGAAGCACTGAACGAAGTGCTCGCCGGCGGCAAGAAAATCTTCTAGGGATCCGGTTCAATGGCGGACAACGAACGCAGTCGCGGTCTGAAGCACTCGAGCGAGCGGCTGGCGGAGTTGCGGAGGTATCTTTGACATCGACGGAAAGCGCAATCGGCTGACCGTCCTCGAGACTGAAATGGCTGACCCTGGCTTCTGGATCAGCCAGGAGAAGGCGCAGGCCACGCTTCAGGAAGCGAAGTCGCTGCGCAACTGGCTCGAGCCATTCGATGAGCTCGACGGCCGCGCGGTTGGCGCTCTCGAGCTCGACGAGCTTCTCGCCGGCGGTACTGAGCCCGAGATGGAGCGCGAGCTCGACGCCGAATCCGCGCGGCTCAAGGACGACCTCGATTCCTTCGAGGTGCGATCCCTGCTTCGCGGCCCCGACGATTTCCGTGATGCGCAGCTCGAGATAAGCGCGGGTGCGGGCGGCACCGAAGCGCAGGACTGGGCGCAGATGCTGATGCGCATGTACATCCGCTGGGCCGAGCGCCGCGGATTCGGCGTCGCCGTCCTCGATGAGAGCGAGGGCGAGGAAGCCGGCATCAAGGGCGCTGTCCTCGAGATCAGCGGACACTACGCCTTTGGCTTTCTTCGGCCCGAGACCGGAGTGCACCGTCTCGTCCGCATCTCGCCTTTCGACGCCAACGCAAGGCGACACACGAGCTTCGCTTCGGTGTTCGTCTATCCTGTCGTGAATGAGGAGATCAACATCGAGATCAACGACGAGGATCTCCGCATCGATGTCTATCGCGCGTCGGGTGCCGGGGGCCAGCACGTCAACAAGACTAGCTCCGCTGTCCGCATCACCCACATTCCTACCAACACCGTCGTCGCGTCGCAGGCGGAGCGGTCGCAGTTCAAGAACAAGGCAACCGCGATGAAGATGCTCAAGAACAAGCTGTACCAGGCGGAAGTCGAAAAGCGCGATGCGCACAAAGCGGAGCTCGATGCGACCAAATCGGACGTGAGCTTCGGCAGTCAGATCCGGAGCTACGTTTTTCAGCCGTACACGATGGTGAACGACCACCGGACGGAGTTGAAGATCCCGGACGTCCAGAAAGTCATGGACGGCGGAATCGACCCATTCATCGAGGCCTATCTCAAGCAGGGCGGATCCGCCACGGCGGCCGCTTGAGCGAAGATCTGAATTTCGTCGAGCAGGCGCGCCGCGACAAACTCGAGGCGCTGGTTGCGGCCGGCGTCGAGCCTTACGCGTACTCGTTCGACCGCCAGCACACCACCGCGGAAGCGTCGATGCTGCTCGGCGACGCCGAAGAGGGTCTCCCGGTAAAGCTGGCCGGTCGCGTTGTCGCATGGCGGTCACACGGCAAGACCACCTTCGCGCATCTCGCCGATTCCACGGGCAGGATCCAGCTCTATTTCCGCAAGGATCAACTCGGCGAGGAGCCTTATGCGAACCTTGCCCACTTCGATCTCGGCGACATCATCGGCGTGCATGGCCCGCTTTTCCGGACGCGAACGGGTGAAGTGACTGTACGCGTGGACCAAGTGCAGATGCTGGCCAAATCGCTTCGACCGCTGCCCTTCGGCAAGGAAGAAGAAGTGAATGGACAGGTGCTCCGGCATTCCGGGTTCGCCGATCCGGAGCAGCGCTACCGACAGCGTTACGCAGACCTCGCCGTACATCCGGAAGTGCGCGCCCTCTTCGTCGCGCGCTCAAAAATGACACGCGCGATCCGGACTTTTCTGGATGGCCGCGATTTTCTCGAAGTGGAGACGCCGGTGCTGCAACCGCTTTACGGCGGAGCGGCGGCGAAACCGTTCACGACGCTGCACAACGCGCTCGACATGCCGCTGTATCTCCGGATCGCCGACGAGCTCTATCTCAAGCGTCTCGTCGTCGGCGGGCTCGATCGCGTCTATGAGATCGGCCACGATTTCCGCAACGAAGGAATCGACCGGACGCACAATCCGGAATTCACGATGCTCGAGTTCTACCAGGCATATGCGGATTACACCGACATGATGGACCTGGTGGAAAAGCTCCTCGAAGACGCGGCCGCCGCGGTGCGCACGGTTCCGGAAATCGCGGCCAGCGTTCCGTCGATCAAGCGACCGTTCCCGAGAATCGAGTGGGTGCCCGCGTTGAACGCTGCCGCCGGGATCGACGTATTGACCGCCGACGATTCCACTCTGAAGGCGTTGGCCGAGCGAGTCGGAGTGGACTCGGCGTCGACGCTGAGCCGGGGCAAGCTGTTGGACGAGATGTTCCAGGCTTTGGTGGAGTCGAAGCTGATCGAGCCGACGTTCGTGGTGGATTACCCCGAGGAGCTCTCGCCGCTCGCCAAGCCGAAGCGCGGAAATCCGCTGCTCACCGAGCGGTTCGAGCTGTTCGCCAATGGCAAGGAGATGGCGAACGCGTTCAGCGAGCTGAACGATCCGATCGACCAGCGGCGACGGTTCGAGGCACAGGCGCGGGCGCGTGCCGCCGGCGACGAGGAAGCTTCAGGCGTGGATGAGGATTATCTTCGAGCGATGGAATATGGAATGCCACCAATGGGCGGTGTCGGAATCGGGATCGACAGGCTCTTCATGTATCTGTCGGGGGCGACGAACATCCGCGACGTGATTCTATTTCCGACGATGAGGCCCGAGTGACAAAGCTCGAGCTGCAGATCGCGTGGAGATACCTGCGCAGCCGGCGTGGATCCAAGCTGCTGTCGCTGATCAGCATCATCGCCATCGGCGGCGTCATGGTCGGCGTGAGCGCGCTCATCGTGATCATCGGCGTGATGAACGGATTGCAGCACGATCTGCGCGAGAAGATCCTCGTCGGCAGCCCGGACGTTCGCGTTCTGAGCTACGGCGAAGGGCTCAGGATCAACG
>JBDSRC010000315.1:0-2678 GCA_039929505.1 Gemmatimonadaceae bacterium | reverse complement strand
TCATGAAACACCTGTGGCGAGCGCTGTTGATAGTGCTCGTGCTCAGCGCGTTCATGCCAGGTCGTTCGGCGGCTCAGGGCACTTTACCCCAAACCGGCCGAGGACAGGGCGCCGGATTCAGGCTGGGGCAGAATTTTCCTAACCCAGTAGTTCAGGACACACGGATTCCATTCGCAGTAGGTGATGAGCAGGGCTGCGTTGATTCCGGGCGTCAGCACCGCGTTAGTCTGCGGGTTTACAACCTTCTGGCACAGCTGGTAGCGGTGCCGGTACTGCAGGGCGGTGTCGGGAACGCGGGGGGCGGCGAGCCGCTCGAAAATTTGTTGTTGACCTGCAGTACCGAAGACTATGTTGCCTACTGGAATGGGAAATCATCCCAGACCGGAGAGGATGTCGCTTCAGGGATCTACCTGTTTCGACTCGAGGTCGACGGAAAGGTTCTGGTCAAGAAAATGATCGTCCGCAAGTAAAGCTTCGCACCACGATGATATAGATCGGTGAGTGAAGAAAGAGACGCGTTCTGGCAGAGCCGGGGCGCGTCTTTTTCGTTAATGGCAGAGGCTCCTGACAGAATGGCTGGCAAAATGCGGCACCCCGCCTGCAGCGCGTAGCTCCGCCCAGACCCAGGTTCAAACACCATGATCAATCCAGATCGGTTGACAGTCAAAGCGTCTGATGCGGTGAACGAAGCCGTCGATCTCGCGCGGCGCACCGGGAATCCGCTCGTCTACGATCTGCACCTGCTGCTCGCGCTGCTGACCCAGGATGAGGGAATCGTCGTCCCGGTGCTCCAGAAGCTCGGCGTCAGCGTCGCTCAGGTGCGCGAAACCGTGGGGCGGGAGATGGCGCGCTACCCGAAGCAGTCCAATGCGCAGCCGACGCTCTCACGCGAGCTGAATCAGATTTTTGATCGCGCCGAGGCAGACTCGCGCGAGCTCGGTGACGAGTTCGTCTCGACCGAACATCTTCTGTTGGCGTTGTCGGATGTAAAGGGAACCGAGAGCCGGACACTTCTGAACGCAGCCGGGGCGACGCGCGCCGATTTGCTCGAGGCGCTTCAGTCGGTGCGCGGCTCGCACCGCGTCACCGACCAGACACCGGAGAACCAATACCAGGCGCTTCAGCGCTATACGCGGGATCTGACGGAAGCAGCGCGAAAGGGAAAGCTCGATCCCGTCATCGGCCGTGACGAAGAAATCCGGCGGGTGATTCAGGTGCTGTCGCGCCGGACGAAGAACAATCCGGTGCTCATCGGCGAGCCAGGGGTTGGCAAGACGGCCATTGCCGAAGGACTCGCACAGCGAATCATCAACGGCGACGTACCGGAGAGCCTGAAGAACAAGCGGCTGGTCGGGCTCGATCTGGGGGCGCTGATCGCCGGCGCGAAGTTCCGCGGCGAGTTCGAGGAGCGGCTCAAGGCGGTGCTCAAGGAGATTACCGAGGGCGAGGGCAAGTTCGTCGTCTTCATCGACGAGATGCACACCATCGTCGGGGCGGGCAAGGCCGAGTGATCGATGGACGCGGGCAACATGCTCAAGCCGATGCTCGCGCGCGGAGTGCTGCGAGTTGTCGGCGCCACGACCCTCGACGAGTATCGCAAGAACGTCGAGAAAGACCCGGCGCTCGAGCGCCGCTTCCAGCCCGTATTCGTCGGTGAGCCCAGCGTGGAGAGCACGATCGCGATTCTGCGCGGGCTCAAGGAGCGGTACGAGGTCCATCACGGCGTTCGCATAACCGACGGCGCGGTGGTCGCGGCTGCCACGCTGTCCAACCGGTACATCGGCGACCGGTTTCTCCCCGACAAGGCGATCGACCTCATAGACGAAGCCGCGTCCCGGCTGCGCATCGAGATCGATTCGCTGCCGCAGGAGATCGACGAAGTCGAGCGCCGGATCGTTCAGCTCGAGATCGAGCGCGAAGCTCTCAAGAAGGAAAAGGACGCGGCATCGAAAGAGCGGCGCGAGGCGCTCGAGCGCGAGCTGTCGGAGCTCCGTGAGAAGTCAGGCGGGATGAAAGCGCAGTGGCAAGCCGAGAAGGAATCGCTGGGCGCAGTCGGGCGGATCAAGCAGCAGATCGAGGAGGGACGGAACCAGGCCGACCAGGCCACGCGCTCGGGTGACCTCGGCAAGGCCGCGGAGATCACGTACGGCACGATCCCGCAGCTCGAGGCCGAGCTCAAGCAGGTGGAGTCGCAGCTTGCGAGCAAGCAGGGAGGCAAGCGGCAGTTCCTCAAGGAAGAAGTCGACGCAGATGACGTCGCCGAGATCGTGGCGAAGTGGACCGGGATTCCCGTGTCGCGAATGATGGAGAGCGAGCGCGAGCGGCTCACGAAGCTCGAGGCCGAGCTGGGCAAGCGCGTGATCGGCCAGCCGGAGGCGGTCGCCGCGGTGTCCAACGCGGTGCGGCGCTCGCGCGCCGGACTGCAGGATCCAAATCGTCCGATCGGGTCGTTCATTTTTCTCGGGCCGACCGGCGTCGGCAAGACGGAGACAGCGCGCGCGCTCGCGGATTTCCTGTTCGACGACGAGCACGCCATGGTGCGCATCGACATGTCGGAGTACATGGAGAAGCACGCCGTAGCCCGCCTCATCGGCGCGCCGCCGGGATATGTGGGATTCGAGGAGGGTGGACAGCTCACGGAGGCCGTGAGGCGTCGCCCGTACTCAGTCATCCTGTTC
>JBDSRC010000314.1:0-10908 GCA_039929505.1 Gemmatimonadaceae bacterium | reverse complement strand
GTGCGGTCGAGCATTGCCGCCTTCGCCGGCAGCAAAGGCGAGGCTCAGCGCGGACCGATGCTCGTGAGGACGAAGATCACGCAGTGGATCAGGGCGATGCGCGCGCGATGAGGCTTGTCCACCTCTCGGATATTCACCTCGGCTACCGTCAGTACCAGCGGCAGACTCCTAGCGGGATCAATCAACGTGAAGCGGACGTCGCCACGTCGCTGCGGCGGGTGATCGACAAAGTCATAGAGCTGAAGCCGGAGGTCGTGCTCATAGCGGGGGACGTGTTTCACACGGTTCGGCCGCCGAATCCAGCGATCCTTCACGCCTACGTCGAGTTCTCGCGCCTCGCCCGTGCGCTCCCAGAATCAAAATTGGTGCTGGTCGCGGGAAACCATGATACTCCCCTCACAACCGAAACTGGCTCGATCCTCAAGCTGTTCTCCACGCTCAATATTGACGTAGTTGAGCGCAGTGCGCGGCCGATTCTTGTCCCCGAGCACGATCTTTCGATTCTCGCCGTGCCTGAAATGCCTTTTGTCCCCCACCTGACGCCTGATCCAGCTTCCAAGTACAACGTCCTGTTGATGCACGGAGAGTACGAAGGAGTCATTCCCGGGTACGTCGAAAGGCTCGACCGCGCTCCGATGAAGATCTCCCGCCGGGATCTGCGTCCTGATGACTGGGACTACGTTGCCCTCGGCCATTATCACGTCTATCGGTCGATCTTCCCCAATGTTTTCTATTCGGGCTCGGTCGATTACACCAGCACCAATCCGTGGGGCGAGCTGGCTGAGGAGTCAGCTTCGGGTATACGCGGCAAGGGCTTCATCGAATTCGACCTGGCTAGCAGAAGACACACATTTCACTCAGTACCGCCTCTGCGGCGATGGGTGGATTTGGATCCGATATCGGGCGGCGGGATGTCTCCCGCGGCGCTCGACGCCGCGATTCGGGCAGCCGTCGACGGGTGCGAAGGCGGGCTCGAAGACAAGATCGTGCGCCTGGTCGTCAGCGAAGTTCCCAGGCACATCCTGAGAGAGCTCGATCATAAGGCCCTCCGCGACTACAAGCGCAAAGCTCTTCATTTCCACCTCGACACCCGTCGTCCCGAGATCCTGCGTCCGAAGGCTGGACAGGGCGCTCCGACGCGCCGCGCATCGCTGGCGGAAACCGTTCGGGAAAAACTCGAGAGCAGGGTGCTGACCGAGAACATCGATCGCGGGGCACTGGTCGAGCTCGGCCTCCACTATCTGCGTGAGGCCGACGGCATTGCGGGCACGACCCTCGACGAAGACGCCGCGTGAGGCTGCACAATCTCAAGATGTCCAACTTCCGTCAGCACACGCGGACGGAGATCGCCTTCGGTCGGGGGCTGACAGGTATCATCGGCCCCAACGGCGCCGGAAAGACGACGATTCTCGAGGCGATTGCGTGGGCGCTCTACGGCAATCAGGCCGTACGCGGCAATCGTGACTCGATTCGGTCGATCACCGCCGGTGCCCGTGCCGCCGTTGAAGTGGAGCTCGACTTCGAGCTCGGCGCGCACCGTTACCGGGTAGTTCGGGGTCTCAACACCGCCGAGGTGTACCTGGATGGCGCCGATGATCCGATCGCGAACTCGATCACCGCCGTCACGGATCTTCTGCAGCGACGGCTTGGGATGTCGCTGTCGGAATTCTTCCACACCTATTTCACGGGCCAGAAAGAGCTAAGCGTGATGGCGGCGCTCACTCCCTCCAGGCGCGGTCAGTTTCTCTCTCGCGTGCTGGGTTACGAAAAGCTCCGTATCGCGCAGGATCTGACGCGCGACAAGCGGAACAGGGTAAAAGCGGTCGTCGAAGGAATGCAGCGGGGGCTGCCGGATCCCGAGGCTGTACTCCGCTCCCTCGCCGAGGCATCGAGCAGGAAAGAGGACGCCGAGGCAAAAGCGCAGCAAGCTACCCATCGTGGCGCGGTGCGCCAGCGCGAGATGATGGCGATCGAGCCACGCTGGGAAATGGCGCAGAAACAGAGAGAGCAATCCGCGCAGCTGCTGACACAGATCACGGTCGCCGAGGAAAAAGAGGCCGCGCTCCACCGCGATGGACAGAGAATCGCCCGCCAGGTGGAAGGGCTGAGCGCCGCCCACGAACAGCTCGACACGCTTCGCCTCAGCATCGAGCCGCTGTTTGCGCTGAATATCGAGCTGCAGGCGCTCAACATCCTTTACCGGGAAGAAGGCCGCAGAAAGACGTTGCTGGAGGCCGAGCAGGCGCTCCGCGAAGAGATCACGCGTCTGGAAGAGCGCCACGCGAAGATCGAGCGCGCGCCGGCCCTCGAGGAAGAAGCCACTCTCGAGCTGGAGAAGACCCGCTCGGAGCTCGAGGACGCGCAGGGTCTGCTCGAAGCGCGGCGCACCGAGTGGGTGAGGGACCGGCAGGAGGCGGATACCAAGCGGCAGGCTTTGCGGCAACAGTACACCGAGCTCAAGCTGCAGCGTGACCGCGTCGTATCGCTCGGCGAGGACGGCGCGTGTCCGACTTGCAGCCGCGCCCTGGGCGGCAGCCTCCACACCGTGGTGGAGCACCTCGACGAGATGATCGAAACGGTGAACGTCGACGGGAGCTACTACAAGGCGCGTGTCGAGCAGCTTGAAACGATGCCCGAGGACGTGCGCGCTCTCGACGAGAAGAGGCGCGTATTGATGCAGCAGGTCGGTACCCTCGAGCGACGGTTGGCCAAAGTACAGCTGGCGGTCCAGGAGCTCGGCACGATCGTCCGCGAGATCGCCGCCAAGCAACAGCGCCAGGTGCGGATGAAGCGCGACATCTCGCGCATCCCGCCCGGGTTCGATCCGGCGCGGCACGCGGAAGTGGCCGCCGAAGTCGAGCGGCTCACGCCGATCGAGGCTGAAGCGGGGCGCCTGCAGGCGATGCTCGAGCGCGAGCCCGAGATCAGACTCGAGCAGACGCAGATCGCGCAGGAGGTTATGCGCGTTCAGTCCACGCTCGGCACGCTCCGGACCCGCCGCGCCCAGGTGTCGTTCGCCGAGAAAGAGTTCAACGAGCTGAGGGCCGATTATGACCGGGTGCGGATGGAGCTGCAGGAGTGCAAGGTCATGGCGGCACGGGCCCAGGAGCAGGTTACGAGCGCGTCGAGCGCGGTCGAGGCTGCCCAGCAGACGGTGGAGAATCTCAAACTGAAGCAGGCAGAGCTCGATGTCATGCAGGCGGACCGTCGAATGCACGACGAGCTCGACCGGGCATTCTCCGATCTGCGCACGGACCTGAACTACCAGCTGCGGCCCGAGCTGTCGGAGCTGGCGAGCGCGTTCTTGAGCGAGCTGACCGACGCGCGGTACACCGAGCTCGAGCTGGACGACCAGTACAACATCGTCATTCTCGAAGACTCCATTCAGAAGCCTGTCATTTCCGGCGGGGAAGAGGATCTCGCCAACCTCGTGCTGCGACTGGCCATCTCGCAGATGATCGCCGAGCGGGCCGGACAGAATTTCTCGATGCTGATCCTCGATGAAGTGTTCGGGTCACTGGACGAGGCGCGCCGGTTCAACGTCGTCGAGCTGCTGCGCGGCCTGCAGGACAGGTTCGAGCAGGTGATCCTCATCACCCATATCGAGCCCGTGCGTGAGGGCCTCGATCGGGTGATCGCCGTGAGCTACGATGTGGATCGTGGGTGCTCAGTGGTACAGCAGACCGAATCCGATTGGGTCGACCGCGAAGCGCCGGCGCTCCTGGTGGCAGCTACTCCGACGCGGGTTACGGCTTACCCTGACGGCGGAGAGGGCGAGGAAGCCGGCTCCCGAGCGGAGACGGCCCGGTGATGGCATTCGCGCGGAACTGGCGGCACGCGTGGATCTCCGAGGGGCCGGAGCGGGTCTCGGTGCGGGAGATTCCGCAGCTCAACGCCGTGTTCAGCGAGTCGTTCACCGAGCGGTATCGCAAGGACGGAATGGTCGGTGTGCGAGTGCCGCATCTCAACCCGGCCGTCTGGAAGTTCGCAATATCCGATGCGGAGGAGGGGGCGATGATCTGGCGCACCGCGCGTGATTCCATCGCGGCGTTCAACATGGTGCACCGTTCGGGGGTCGAGGGATGGATGGGCCCGCTGGCCGTGCACCCCGATCACCAGGGTCAGGGTGTGGGCAAGGCAATCGTGAATGCCGGGGTCGAGTGGCTGAAGCACCGCGGCGCGACGGTGATCGGACTCGAGACGATGCCACGCACGATGGACAACGTCGGGTTCTATTCGTCGCTGGGGTTCAGCCCCGGACATCTCACCGTCACGCTGACCCTGGAAGCCGCGCGTGCCGGGATTCAGTCCACGCCGGTGTCGGCGCTGGCGCCACACGAACGAGAGCTCGCGCTCCGGCAGTGCCGGCAATTGGTGAACGAGCTGGCGCCGGGCTACGACTATACCCGGGAGATCGTTCTCACGGCGCAGCACCAGCTGGGTGATACGATCATCATGCGCACCGGTGCTGACGTGCGATCATTCGCGATTTGCCACTCGGTGCCGCTGGTCGAAGGACGCGCGACCGAAGAGATGCGCGTCCTGAAGATGGTCGCTCGCAGCGAGGCTGATTTCGACGCCCTGGTAACGCAGCTTTGTGCGCACGCCCGCATCCGCGCCGCCCGGCGCATCGCCATCCGCGTTCAGGGGCAATATTCCGACGTCTATCGTCGCCTGATTGCCCGCGGCGCCCGGGTACGGTGGACCGATCTTCGCATGTCAGTCCATGGCTACGCCGAGGCGAAGCCGGCAAATGGCGGCATCGTCTTGTCGAATTGGGAGATTTGAGCACGGAACCACGCGTCTCGCGTTCTGGGTGAGCCCATAGCCCGAACGAAATAACGGAAAACGCAAAAACGGTAAACGCAAAGCCCGCTGTCCGATTGTCAGCTCCTCTTGAACAACGAATCGAACGCGCTCTTCACCGTAATCCGCCTGACGTAGGACAGCTCATCCCCCGCGAACGGCATCGGCGTTACCGCGAATACTTCGGTCAGCGCGTTGTTTGCCACCGTGTTGTCGAGCGCGAGCAAGTCGAGCAGCCCGCTCGTGACCGGGGCGTTCGGAACGATGTGCTGCGCAAATCCAACCAGCGGGCGAAGCACCGGAATGGGAAGCGACACCAACGTCCTTGTCGTCCCCATCGCGCTCAGGATCCGCTCCGTCATCTCGCGAAGCGTCAAGGGGACCGAGCCGCCAAGGTCGTAGACTCTTCCGACAGAGTCCTTCTTCTCGAGTGACAGGCGGATCACTTTCGCCACGTCATCGACGGCAATGGGCTGAAAGCGGGCAGTGCCGCCTCCGGGAAGGGGGAAGATGCCGGGCGTCAGCAGAATGAGCCTGGCGAGCGCGTTCACGAACTCATCTTCGGGCCCGAAAATGACCGAGGGCCGGAGGATGGTCCAACGGAGTCCGCTGCTCTTCACCGAATCCTGGGCGACGCCCTTGCTGTGAAGAAAGGGGAAACGCGAGGTGCTGTCGGCGCCGTTCTGCGACATGAAAATCAGCCGCTGCACGTTTTCCGCGCGCGCCGCCGAGATCAGCCTCTCCGTGGCGGCGGTGTTCGACTCCGCGTAGCTCTCGCCCTTTTTCTCGATCGCGATCGCGGCGAGGTGGACCACGGCTCCGCAACCGCCCAGAGCGGAGCGCAGCGAGCTGGCATCGCGAACATCTCCCACACGGAACTCGAGCGGCAGCTGACCCAGCCTCACCGCTGCACGCGCGGCATCGCGAACCATCGCGCGGACCTTCCACCCGTTTCGGGCCAGCTCGCGGCAGGTATGAATGCCAACGAGGCCGGCCGCCCCCGTGACGAGCACAGGAAGCTTTTTATCCGCCGACAATGCCAGCGGCTGCTCGGCGACCGCTGTTGCTGAGCCCTCGCTCCCGTAGGAGAACGACGGCCCGCGGCGTTCCATCAACTCTTCGGGCCGCGGTCGACGCCGCGCGTACCACGCACGACGATCCGGTAAATCAGCAGAAAAACGCCGAGGGTGAGCAGAATGTGGATCCAGCCTGGCGCGGCAGTCGTGAAGGTCACGATCGCCCAGAACACCAGCATCAGAATCGCTGCCACAAGTCCTATATCCATTTGCGGATTCGTTGACGTTATATGTTACCGCCGGTAAATTCAGACAGTCAGTATCGTACCAGCGCCAAAAAAATACTGGCTGTATTGGTGGGGCGGAGAACTCACTTTTTGAGCCAACAAGTCCTTCGGGTGGGTTCGATAAGCTTTGCTGACGTCATGCCCCAGTGCGGGGAAGACGGTAGGCAGGGTGAGAACCTCAAACATTCGACCGGGCTTCAAAAAACCTCTCCGTCCCTTCTTTTCTGGAGCTCCGTCGGCAAAACCGGCGGAGCTTCATGTTTATTGCGGCGGAGCTTCCGTGCAAGCGATATCTTACTCTAAACATGTCGCGCGTAACAGTAACTCGCCGCCTGCGGTTCAACGCCGCCCATCGGGTCCACAACCCCAAGCTGTCCGACGCCGAGAACTCGCGGCTCTTCGGGAAGTGTAACAACCCCAACTGGCACGGCCACAACTACACGCTGGATGTGTCGGTCGAAGGGGATATCGACGAGACCACCGGCTATGTCTGCGACCTGTCCGAGCTGAAGAAGATCGTCGAGCGCGAAGTCATCGATCAGGTCGACCACAAGAACTTCAACCTCGACGTGCCCTTCATGAAGGGCGTGATCCCGACGTCCGAGAACATTGTGGTGGAATTCTGGAAAATCCTCGCTTTGCGGGTCAAGCCAGGCCGCCTGACCAAGCTCGTGCTGTGGGAAACCGAAAACAACTATGTCGAATACGCCGGCAAATAAGCCTTTCGAGGAGCTGGTCCGCCGCCAGATAGAGCTTCTGGGTGAGGACCCAAAGCGCGAAGGCCTCCTCAGGACCCCCGCCCGCGTCGCCGCCTCGATGGCTTTTCTGACCCAAGGCTACGCCTCGACGCCGGAGAAGGTCATCGGCGACGGGATCTTCGAGGAAACCCATGACAACATGATCATGGTGCGGGACATCGAGCTCTACTCGATGTGCGAGCACCACATGCTGCCGTTCTTCGGCAAGGCCCACATCGCCTACATCCCCAATAGGCGAATCGTGGGGCTCTCCAAGATTCCGCGCATCGTCGATGTATTTGCCCGCCGGCTCCAGGTGCAGGAGCGGCTCACCGAGCAGATCGCTCAGGCGTTGTGCAGCGTGCTGAACCCGCGCGGTGTCGGTGTGGTAATCGAGGCATACCACCTGTGCATGATGATGCGGGGCGTCCAGAAGCAGAACTCGAAGACGATCACTTCCGCTCTCACGGGCGCGTTTCGCGACGATCCGAAGACCCGCGACGAATTTCTGCGTCTCGCGCACAACGGGAAGGACTAACGGATGACATCACACTCGCCAGCCCTCAGCGGGCGGAGTGCGGTGGTTACCGGTGCCTCGCGGGGAATCGGCGCCTGGATCGCGTCGGCGCTCGGAGCGCAGGGAGTCCGCGTGTTCATGCTGGCGCGGAACGAGGCGAAGCTCAAGGAGCACGCTGATCGCGTTCCGGGGTCGGTTCCGATCGTTTGCGATGTAACCGACGCGAAAGCGGTCGATCGGGCGGCAAAGCGGGTCGCCCGCCATCTTGAAGGCGCGCCCGACATACTCGTCAACAATGCCGGTCTATTTCGCGTCTCGCTCGTCGAGGAGACCACCGCCGAATCATTCGTTGAGATCATCAACACCAACCTCGTGGCCCCGTTTGTTTTCGCCCGCACGTTCCTGGGTGAGATGAAGAAACGGAAGAGCGGTCACCTTGTGACGATCGGCTCCATCGCGGACCGGACGGTGTTTACGGGCAACGCGGCCTACTCCGCGGCCAAGTTCGGACTTCGCGCGGTCCACGAGGTCATGCGGGCCGAGCTTCGCGGCACCGGCGTCCGAGCGACATTGATCTCGCCCGCGGCCACGGACACCGACATCTGGAAATCGGTCTCGATCACCGACCCGGCGGGCTCGCCCCATAGCGAGCGGCCGATGCTCGGTGTCCAGGACGTGGTCGGAGCGGTGATGTTCGCTCTGGTACAGCCTGAAAAGGTGAACATCGACGAGCTGCGTCTCTCGCACAGCTAGCCGTGTTCATCGAGCTGCTCGATCTCCTCAGGTGCCCGAAGCCACATGACGACACGTGGCTCGTGGCGTCGTTCAAAAAGGTCAGCAACCGCTTCGTTGAAACCGGCACCCTCGGCTGTCCGATCTGCTCGGAGCAATATCCAATCGAAGATGGGGTGGCGGATTTCACGGGTGGAGTGAGCTCAGCATCCTGCGAGGAGCAACGGGCTGCCGCCAGCCACCGCCGTGAAGAGATGGCGACCCGCGCGGGAGCCTTTCTGGACGCCACCGAGCCGGGTACCACAGTGGTGCTGGGCGGGGTGTGGTCCTACGCGGCGGAGGAGCTGAGCAACCTCGCGGAAGTCCGGGTGTTCGCGGTAAACCCTGCGCCCGGTGTAAAGGAAACGGCAACCGTAGGGCTCGTGCGCGTCGCCGCCGAGCTTCCGCTGGCCACGGACTCATGCCTTGGCGTTGCCGTCGATGCGTGGTTCAACTCGAGTATCGTGGCCGCTTCCGCGCGAGTGGTGCGGCCGGGAGGAAGAATCGTTGGCCCGACCAACACTCCTCCGTCGGCGGAGCTGGCCGTACTGGCTCAGGATGAGGAGTACTGGGTCGCGCGAAAGACGCCCGTGATCATCCCCCTTCGTAGAGCGAGTCGATAAGCGCCTTGTAGTGCTTGTCGATCGCGCGCCGCTTCACCTTGAGAGTCGGCGTGAGCTCTCCACGCTCGATCGAGAAGTCGCTCTCGAGCAGCCCGATCTTCTTTGGCAGCTCGAAATGCGCGGCTCCGGCAAGCTCCTCGGCAACTTCCTTCTCCATCTTGGCCTGGATCGTGGGCATTCTCAGCAGCTGTGCCCGGTCGGTCCAGATGATGTTCCGCTTCATCGCCCATTTCTCGAGCTGGTCGAAGTTCGGGACGATGAGCATCGATGGGAATTTCCGCTTGTCGCCGAGCATGACTGCCTGCGCGACGTACTTGTTCGACTTGACTTTGTTTTCCAGCGGCTGCGGAGCGATGTTCTTGCCCCCCGCCGTGACGATGATGTCCTTCTTCCGGTCGGTGATGGCGAGGAAACCGTCGCGGAGCTCGCCGATGTCGCCCGTGTGGAACCAGCCATCGGCGTCCATAAGTTCACGTGTCGCCTCGGGCTTGTTGTAGTAGCCCTTCATGACGTGCGGACCCCTCGTCAGGATCTCTCCGTCGGTCGCGATTTTTATCTCTACGCCGTCGATCGCCTTCCCGACGGTTCCGATGCGAAAGTTCTCGGGAGTGTTCACCGCGATAACGGGTGACGTTTCGGTCAGCCCGTATCCTTCGAGAATGGTTAGCCCGGCCGCGTAGAAGAACTTGTTGATGTCGGAGGAGAGCGGCGCGCCTCCGGAGACGAAGTAGCGAAGTCGGCCGCCGGTGCGAGTCTTGAGCTTCGAGAATACGAGCTTCTGCGCTATCCCGTACTGCCTGGCCAGTCCACTCTTCGGCTCGCGTCCGGCGAGCTTCTCGTCCGCCCAGCGCTCGGCGACGCCCTTTGCCCAGAAGAAGATACGCCTCTTGAGGAAGGACCCCGTGAGCGCGGTCTCGAGGATGCGCGCGTACATCTTCTCGTACAGCCGCGGAACCGACAGCACGAGCGTCGGCCGCACCTCGGCGAGATTTATGGGGACGGTGTCGATGGATTCCGCATAGGCGATCGACGTGCCGGTGGCGAACATCAGATAGTGGCCGGCCATTCGCTCGAAGATGTGCGAGAGCGGGAGAAAGCTGAGCCCGACGTCGCGCCCGTCGAAGGGGATCGCCTTCATCGCCGCCATGACGTTGGAGTAGATGTTGTCGTGGGTCAGCATCACGCCCTTCGGCTCACCGGTGGTGCCGGACGTGTAGATGAGCGTCGCCAGGTCGTCGGGCTTGACGCTCAGAGCCTCAGACCGAAAGTGATCGATCGTCTGCTTGGTCTCGCCGGCGGCGCCGCGGCTCTCGAGCGTTGCAATCGACATGTCCGCGAGCGGACCGAGCTCGTCGAAGCTGATTACCCACTGCAGCCCCGGCACTCGCGCCCGGATCTCCCGGATCTTCTCGGCCTGCTCGCGATTGGAGACGAACATACCTACCGCGCCCGAGTCCTTCAGGATATAGGCGATCTGGTCGGCGGGAAGCGTCGGGTAGACAGGAACGTCGGCGAAGCCGGCGGTGAGGCACGCGTAATCCGCGATCGCCCACTCGGGACGGTTCTCGGAAAGAATGGCGACCCGGTCGCCGCGTTTCGCGCCAAGTCCGGTCATCCCCCGCGCAGCGTGGCGCACGCGTGTCGCGACGTCACTGTGCGAAATAGGCCGGTAGGTTCCGCCCACCTTTACCTGAAGCGCGTCGGGGCGGTTGAACTTTCCGACGGCATCGAAAAAGAGCTGCGTCAGCGTTCCCGGTGCGGGACGCGGTCCACCTCTGGTTTCCATCACCGTCTCCTGGAAAGGTGTTCTAGTCAGGGGGCGTCAGCACCAGGACCAGCCTCACCGGGCTGCCGCTGATGGGTACGCCCCTGTATTTAACCGTCGCGTTTACGATCACCGAATCGACGCCACCACTGAGATACAGCGGACGTATCTTGACCGTTCGTCCGGCCACACCGCTGGCATCGGTCGTGTCGATGGTGGAGATCCTCCCGCCGTTCACCAACTCGGCGCGCAGCGGATCGCCGCCTGAAACGATCGCAAAACTTATCACGTACGAGCGCACCGCGCTGTCCAGCGGCGGTTGCCCGTGTATCAGCTTCACCGTCAAAGCCTCGGAAACGTTGACGGTGCTGTCGAGCAGTGAGTAC
>JBDSRC010000313.1:0-18802 GCA_039929505.1 Gemmatimonadaceae bacterium | reverse complement strand
GCAGATGACGTCCGGGTGTGAATAGATTGTGACAGCCCCGCATTCTTCCTCGAGCAACCGGTATCCAACGATGTCACCCGTCACTATTCAGGTTCGTAAGAACGGCCCCTACCGGATAGAGGGCCCGATCGACCAGATCAATCTGATCGACCACGACGGCAATCCCATCCCGATTCCCGCGGGAAAGACCGTCGTCTCGCTGTGCCGCTGCGGCGCATCAGTGACCAAGCCGTTCTGCGACGGCACTCACAGCCGCATCGGCTTCAAGGGAGCAGAGGAAGCGGCCGCCGCGGCCGACTCTACTCGCCCATCGCCTTGATCAGAACTCTCTTCGGCCGCATCCCGTCCCACTCGCCGTAGAAAACGCGCTGCCACGGCCCGAAGTCGAGCTTGCCGGCAGTCACCGGCACGATGACTTCGTGGCCAATCGTCAGCGACCTCAGGTGCGCGGCGGCGTTGTCCTCGCCGGTTCCGCTGTTGTGCCGGTAGTCATCCGGTGACCAGGGGGCGATGCGACTCTCGAGCCAGTCGAGGATGTCCTTCCACAATCCCGGCTCGTGATCGTTGACGAATATCGATGCCGAGATGTGCATCGCCGACACCAGTACCATCCCCTCGGAGATGTGAGCATCGGCTCGACATTTCTCGACCGCATCGGTGATGTCGATGATCTCCTGCCGCTTCTTCGTGTTGAAGGTCAGGTAGGAGGTATGGGTTTTCACGCCGGCTGTCCATCGCCGAGCAGTCCCGCATGCCACGATTCGCCGGCCTTCAGCTCGAACCGCGCGCGCCACTCCCCGAGCGAGGTCACCGTCGGGTCGAAGACCTGAGTGCTCGCGGAGACTTTCCTCTGGGACCCAAGCTCACCGAATCGATCTCTGGCTTCGCATACGATCGCCCCGGCCTCATCGCGGAAGAACACGCACCCGCTCGTGACAAGGCTCGCTCCGAGCTGTGGCTCGAGCGCCTTGAGCGCTCGGAAAAGCCCATCGATCGAGCACCCTGATGCTCCCTCGGTTGACTGATCCACGGCGATGGTCAGAAAGCGATCGTGCTTCCAGCTCCGGCCGACGGTAAGCGGCGCGCCGTGCGCCTTCCACCCACCCAGAAACCGATCCACTTCCTTGAGTAGGACCTGGTCCTTCCCCGGCGCGAGCGGACGGTCGCTGCCGAATACCCAGACGCGTGACGTGTCGGGCAGCTTCTCGATATCAACAATGGGCATGGTGCTACTCCTGTTACAGGCAGTACTGGTTGGCGAGAAACCAGCATCGGGTGTGCAGTGAACCCTTGAAGAACTCGAGCAGGATGGCGGCCACCTTGCTTTCGCCCGACTGCGAGGGCTGCGTTCCATCATCCTCGAAATCGGTGCGGAGCCAGGCCAGGCCGTCCGAGCGCGGAGTGGCGCCGTCCGCCCACAGATACGGCCCCCACAACGCGAGAGGAGATGCCTTCTTCGCATAGTCGAGGCTCCCCGCACGTCGATCCGCCGCGACACCGCGAGCTTCGTTGATCTGCGATTCGATCGTCCATTTCACGGAGAATCCTTCCTCGTAAGCGTACGGCTCGGGACTGAGCTCGATCGTCGCATATCCACCGTACGATCTGCTCGAGAGAAATACGAGCTGAAGATTCGGATAACGTATCTTGAGCGTGCGCAGAACCTGGCCAAGCGTGGTCACGAAGAGATGTGCGTCCGCGGTGTCGGAGGGCAATGCGGCGACTGGCCGCGCCGTGGCGATTTTGACCCATGCTATCTGCACCTGGTTTTCACTGAGTCCGAGCGGATTCAGACGCGCCGTTCTTATTCGCTCATAAGTGGGAGAAGCCGGCGACGTCCACATCGCCGCGTCCTGACTGTCGGCCGCGCCATTCACAATGACGAGAGAGGAGTGATTCACGTTCGGGTCCTTCGCGGCGCGCCCCATGAAGCTCCACGCCGAGCACGGAGGAGCCGAGTTGTCCGAGCACCATTCCTGACTTGTGTTCGACATCCCGATCGATAGAAGCACGTACTTCCCGAACGGATCCTCGTCTCCATTCACGTCGAGCGGACGGATCGCGTTCCGGCGCGCGCGGGCCGCCGAATCGTGGCTGGCGGGAGGCTGACTGAGACTCCCGGGGTAAAGTCCACCGGGGTAGCGAAAGTAGGTTTTCGACCCGAGATCGTTGAGAGGAATCCTCAGCGTGTCGGTCGCGGGTCCCAGCACAACGGGGCGTGGCGGGGGTGGAGCAGGCGGCGCGCAGGATGAGACCGCAGCCGCCAGACCCACGCAAACCAGAGCGTGTAGCCCGGCTTGCATCGTTTAGCGCGCTTCTGCGCTCTTTCTTCTCCGCTCGGTCAGGGCGCGGCTCTTCGCTTCCCTCGCGATTTCCGCGGTGGAGTTTTCCGCATCCATGTGACCCTTGAGCGCCCGCCAGGTCGCCTCGGTCGGCTCGCTGTAGGCGATGAGCACTGCGGACATTTCCGCATTCCGGGTGACACACACGGATTTGTCGAGCGCGACGACTGCGTGCGCGCGGTCGTCGGCAAAAATCATGGTGCGGCGCATCTGGTGGAGCGTCGCCGGATACACTGGCGTCGATGCGGTCATGCTCAGGTTCTCGACCGCGCGAAAGCTTCCGTCGCGATCCTGAAAGTATCTCTTGTCGGGCTCGATCTTAACTTTCACTGCCATTCAGGACTCCGTGCTCTGATTGTCTCGTACAAATCTAACCTCGCGGCGGGCTTTCCGAGTCGAAAATGATCGTTTTCAGACCTCAATCCCCTGAGCGGGGGACTGCCGTTGGCACGTCCAGCAGTCGCCACAGATACCACGAAGCAATCGTTCGATATGGCGCCCACTTCGCCCCGATTTTTTTGACCCGTTCCGGCGAAGGAAGTTTGCGAAGGTGATACGCTTTCTGAATCCCTTTCTGGATTCCGAGGTCGAGGTCCGGCAGCACGTCGGGACGGCCGAGTCGAAACATGAGGAACATCTGCGCGGTCCAGCTGCCGATTCCCTTGACGCGGGTCACCGCCGTGATCACTGCCTCGTCGCCGAGCTCGTGCAGGGTTTCGACCGGCAGCTCTCCACTGACCACGCGCGCCGCCAGGTCCTTGAGGTAGGCGCTCTTCCCGCGTGATAGTCCGGCCCCGCGCAGGCGTTCGTCCGGAGTCTCGGTCAGCTCGGCGGGCATTGGACTTCTCCCCCCATAAAGCCCTTCGAATCGGCCATGGATCGTACTCGCCGCTTGCCCCGAGAGCTGTTGGAAGACGATGGACCGCGCGATCGCATCGAAGTGACTCCCCTGGTCCCGCAGCGAAAGCTTGCACGACCCGACGATATCTATCACTCGCGCCATCACCGGATCGACCTTCCTCAGGTGAGCCGTCGCTTTCCGCTTGTTCGCCGTGGAGGCCACGCTCATAGGCCGACAATATACGTCTCGTCCCCGCACCATCGCCCGCGCCGGTGCGGCCTATATTTCCCGCGATGTCTCCCCCTCGCGACATGACCCCCGCCGAGTTCCGCGAGCACGGACACGCGGTCATCGACTGGATCGCCGAATACCTCGACAAGCCGGAGAAATTCCCGGTTCTTCCGGATCTCAAGCCGGGCACGCTCACCCGGGCGCTTCCTCAATCGCCGCCCGACCGCCCCGAGTCGATGGCGTCGATCCTCGCTGACTTCGAGCAGCTGGTCGTGCCGTTCACCACCCATTGGAATCATCCCGATTTCATGGCGTACTTCGCCAATTCCGCCACGGGATCGGGGATCCTCGGCGAAACTTTGACCGCCGCCCTCAATATCAACGCGATGCTGTGGCGCACCGGTCCGGCCGCCACTGAGCTCGAGCAGCTCACCCTCGACTGGCTGCGCCAGATGCTTGGCCTGCCGGCCGGCTTTTTCGGGACGATCACAGACACCGCGTCTTCCAGCACTCTCTACGCGCTCGCTGCCGCGCGCGAGCTGCACTCCGAGCTCGGAATCCGGGAAGAGGGTATGTCGGGTCGCCCGGATCTGCCGCGCATCACGATCTATTGCTCGGAAGAAGCGCACTCGAGCGTGGACAAAGCCGTGATGACGCTTGGATTCGGGTTGCGCTCGCTGCGGAAGATTCCAACCGACGAGGGCTTCCGCATGGATGCAAAGGCTCTCGCCGCCGCCATCGAGTCCGATCGAAACGCGGGAAACTTTCCGCTCGCGGTGGTCGCTACTGTCGGGACCACATCGACGACCGCGGTCGATCCGGTCCCGGCAATCTCAGACATCTGTAGCCGTGAAAAGCTGTGGCTCCACGTGGATGCGTCGTACGCCGGTACCGCCGGTATTCTCCCGGAGATGCGCCACATTCTCGCCGGCTGCGAGCGCGCCGACTCGTTCGTGGTGAATCCACACAAGTGGCTGTTCACGCCGATGGACTGCTCGGCGCTCTACACAACCCATCCCGATCTGCTCCGGCGGGCGTTCCAGCACATCCCCGATTACCTCGTCGTATCCGGGGGCGGGGACTCAGTGAACCTCATGGACTACGGAGTCTCTTTGGGGAGGCGATTTCGCGCGCTCAAGCTCTGGTTCGTCATCCGGAGCTTTGGAGTGGATGGACTGCAGTCGCTCGTTCGCGAACACATCCGGATAGCGAAACAGCTAAGTGATTGGATCGACGCCGATCCGGAGCTCGAGCGCATGGCGGACGCCCAGTTTTCGACCGTGGTCTTCAGGCATCGGCCGCCCGGCATGGATGCCGGCGCTTTGGACGCCCATAATTCCGGGCTGCTGGAGCGCCTGAACGCGTCGCGTCAGATATACCTCTCGCATACGAGGGTAAGAGGCAGTTACGCGCTCAGAATCGCGATCGGGAATATCCACACTACCGAGGCCCACGTGCGGCGGGCGCTGGAAATCGTGAAGACGACCGCCAGCAGCAGCGTTTAGCGCACCGGAACCGCCGGGGCGGGAACGAAGAATGCCGGACGGTATATTACCGCGCTCCACCCACCCGGTTTCATTCAATCAAGGCACGGAGAACGTTTATGATCCGATTTGTGAACAGATTCGCCGCCGGCGCGATGCTCGTCGCTGTGGCGGCACCGCTCGCGGCACAGGACGCCACTTCGTGTGACCCGACTGCCAATACCAAAGGAGATATCGCGAGGGCGCAATTCGCCATCAGCCGCGCTATCGCCGTCAGCGAGACAGGGGATCCGACCAAGGACATTCAGGAAGTCCTGCGCCTCGTCGACAACGGCACCGACAATCCGGTCGCCCGCAATTACCTGAGGGGCCAGGGGTACGTGCTTCTCCTCAGCCGCCCCAACGCTCCAACAGTGTGGACACGCGCGCAGCTCGGCCTCGCGAGGGATCCGGCAGCGAGCATCGATCTCTTCGCCGCCACCGATTCGGCGTTTACCGCCGTCGAGCGCGCGCTGCCTCAGTGCGCCAGTCTCACCAAGCAGTGGCGGCAGCAGAAGCCCTGGCTCAACGCGCTGAACGCATCGATCAACGCGCTCAATGCCGGGCAGCTCGATTCAGCCGAAGTCTACGCCAACAGATCGCTCCTGCTCGATCGCAGCGCGCCTTACGCGTACTCGGTGCTCGGGTCAGTAGCGCAGAACAGAATGAGGGCGGCCGGAGCCGACGCCGCCAAGCGCGCCGCGCTGGCAAGCACCGCGGCGGGATACTGGAAGCAGACGCTTACCGCTGCCGGAACGGATACCCTCTACTCCGATGTCCGGAGCAAGACGTTGTATGAGCTCGCCACCGCGGGTACCGAGCGTGCCGAGCTGGCGTCGGGCGCCGCGCAAAAAGCCGCCGCGCGGGAAGCGATCAAGCCGTGGGAGGAATACATTGCGGTTGCCAGCAGCGACGCGATGCACGCCGATGCGATCGACCAGGTCGCCTCGCTGTACAGGCTTGCCGGCGACAGTGCGTCAATTTCAGCGGTTTACGCTCCGCTTATTGCCAACCCGGGCAAGTACGGCGAGCTGACGCTGGTGCACGGTGGTGTCGTCGCAACGCGAAGCGGCAAGTACGCGGACGCCGCGACGCTCTTCAACGCCGCGCTGGCGCAGAATCCCTACTCGCGCGATGCGATCAACAACCTCGCCGCGTCCTACATCCAGACCAATGAGTTCAGCAAGGCCTTTCCGTTGATCGACAAGCTGGTGGTGCTCGACCCCAGCAATCCCGACAATCCGCTTCTCTACGCTTTCGCGTACCAGGGCCTGTACAAGGGCACCAAGGACAAGAAGCTGCAGAAGATCTACACGGATTCCCTCATCTACTTCAACGAGAAGTCGGAGACCGCCCCTGTAAAGGTTGTGGTGACCGAGTTCACGCGCCGGCCCTCCGAGACGACCTTCATCGGCTCGATCAAGAACCTCGGCAAGGCAGCGAAAACGTATTCGCTGACGGTGGAGTTTCTCGACAAGAGCGGAAACGTGGTCGCGACGGAGACCGCGAGCGTGGGTCCGGTCGCGGCAAACGCGAGCGGGGCTTTCAAGATCAGCGCGGCGAAGGGCGGAGTTTGGGGTTATAGGTACAAGCCCGTGACCTGATGGTTCTTTTGCAGGATGGATCGAGGCCGGTGTCTTCGACACCGGCCTCTTTTTCTTTGACTAATCGGGGTTTGTCTTACGGCCGAGTTTTTGAAAAACTGAGGAGAACGGGTAGGAGGTAGGAGTAGCACAGGTGGGAGGCAGGAGGCCACGACCTCACGACTTATCCCAGCATTCGGACAGATACTGCTCGCGACATCGCTGATGGCGGTTCGCATTGAAGGAAAGTCGGCGTGCAGTAACCTCCAGCCTTGCACCTACGCTACTCCCACCTCGCACCCGTTCCACTCCGCAGTTGCAGTTTTCTATGAGCTCCGCGGCAACATGAGCGGATCAGTCTCGACCCCCGCCCCGACTATCCAGAATCTCTCGCCATCGAACCAGAAGATCGCCACCTGCTCGAGCTCCCTCGCGAGCGCGACGGCCTCTTCCTGCGGCATGACAACCGCAACGCTGCGCTCGCAGTGGGACCGGTCGGGCGAGCAGCAATCGACGAGAACGAATTCGTAGCCCGCGGCGCCAAGCCGCTGCTCCAGCTCGCGCTCGCGCCGCTCGTTTTCCGCGGCGGGGTGATTCTCTCCGCGCGGATCGAACGCCGTCATGATCGCGAAAGGCTTTCCGAATCCCGCGCTCGAAAGAGCCGCCAGCGCATTGTCGGGCGGTATCGCGCGCAGATCGATCTCGACGGGAGGGGTCGTCGCGAAAGTCAGGATCGTTTCGGGATAATTCGGCCAGTCGGGATCGTGGGAATCGGGCGTTGATTTCATATTTCTCCGCGAATACAAGGTTCGCACCACTTGGTACACTCCTTGACCATATCCCGCGCGTGAAGTCAACCCAGATCTGGCCCGACCTCCTCTACATCGTGAGGCACGGCGAATCCGCCGGTAATGTCGCGCGCAACGCCGCGCTCGAGGCGGGGCATCCCATTATCGACATCGATCACCGTGACGTCGATGTGCCGCTCTCGGAGCTCGGGAAGAAGCAGTCCGAAGCGCTCGGACGGTGGTTGGGCTCACTGCCGGCCAAGGAACGGCCGAACATCGTGCTGACCTCTCCGTATCTGCGCGCGCGACACACCGCCGGCCTCATCGTCAAGACGGCAGGGATGCGCGAGGACACCTACTCGCTCGTCGTGGACGAGAGGTTCAGGGAGAAGGAGTTCGGGATACTCGACCGGCTGACTGCCATCGGCATCAAGAACCAGTTCCCCGACCAGGCCGAGTTCCGCCGGCTGCTCGGCAAGTTCTACCACCGGCCACCCGGCGGCGAGAGCTGGTGCGACGTGATTCTGCGGCTGCGCAGCGCGACGGAGATGATCTCGAGGGAATACTGCGGGCAACGCGTGCTCATCGTCTGTCACGCTGTCGTAGTGTTTTGCATGCGCTACCTGATCGAGCACATGACGGAATCGGAGCTGCTCGCGATCGACAAGAAGGAAGAGATCGCCAACTGCTCGGTGACTCTCTACGAGCACGACCCCAAGCTTGGCCCGCGCGGAAATCTGCGCCTCAAACGATTCAACTTCGTAGCGCCGCTGGAGGAAGCTGGAGCTCCCGTCACCTCCGAGCCGGACGCAAATGTCGGCGCGCGCTAAGAAGCGCGCGGTAGCAATCACCCCGGCGCTGTTGCGTCACTGGCCGGTCCCCGCTCGATCGGCATCGCTCTCGGTGTCGCGATTCCCGAGGCCCGAGTCATTGGGCTGCCGGAAACGGCGAACGGCAATCTCGACCGCCAAGCGGGACAGCGCGCGGCCGACTGCGCCGATGGCGCTGATGCTGTTCTGGTGGGACCGGGCATGCTCGACGAAGACGCCATTCAGAAAATGCTGGAGCTGCTCCTGCCGCGAATAGCGCACGGCCCGCTGGTGCTGGATGCGATTGCGCTCAGCGCTCTGCGTGGCGGGCGTTATCGGTTTTCAGCCGATGCGCAGGTGCTGCTCACCCCGAACGCCGGCGAGATGGCGCGGCTGACCGGTGACACCAAGGAGACCATCGATCGGGATCCGGCGGGAGTCGCCACGACCGTATCTCGAGCACTCGATGCGGTTGTCGCCCTCAAGGGGCCGGAGACCTGGATCGCGACTCCCGACGGGGAGCTGTTTCACTACTCGACGGGCAAAGTCGGCCTCGCTACGTCAGGCTCGGGCGATGTCCTCGCGGGCGTCGCCGTTGGATTACTCGCCCGCGGAGCGACCGCCGAGCAGGCAGGCACGTGGTCGGTTTACTTCCACGGCGAAGCAGGCAACCGTCTCGCGCGCAAAATTGGTCCGGTTGGCTTCCTCGCGCGGGAGTTGTTGACAGAAATTCCCACACTGATGAGCTCAGTCACGCGTCGCAACGGTTAGACGCGAAACTTCAGCACGCAGAACGCACAGCGCTCCGTTACCGTCGAATAATCAGCGCGGCGTCCGGCGCGCAACAGAATCACCGGGCAGCGCACGCGGAAACCGCTCCGGCATATCCGCCGCGACGTACGCGAGAACCGCCATCGCCGCAACGCATTCGGCCACGTGCCGCGGATCGAGCTTGTCCATCGTGTCGCCGGCTGAATGGTGGAACCAGAAATACCGGCTGCCATCAACTATCGGTGCCGCCGCCGGAACGCCGCGCTCGGCCAGTGGAGAAACATCGGCCTGCGGGCCGCCACGCTGCACATCCGTCGCGCCAATCGAGGAGAGCAGGGCTGCGATCTGTCTTCCCGTCTCGAGCGCGGCGTCGTTCCCCGCGATCGAATAACCGGACGGCTTGAAAACGCCGTTGTCCGACTCGATGGCGAGAACGTGTTTGTCGATCTCGCCCAGATGCGCATCCCTGTATGCCGTCGCGCCACGAAGGCCGTTCTCCTCATTCGTCCACAGCACGACGCGAATCGTGCGGCGCGGGCGAAGCCCGAGCTTCCTGATCACGCGCAGGGCTTCCCAGGCGGCGACACTTCCACCTGCATCATCCATCGCCCCCACCCCGGCATCCCAGGAGTCGATGTGACCACCCATGACCACGATCTCATCGGGTTTCTCGGATCCGCGCAGCTCCGCCACCACGTTGCGTGACTGCGCATCCGGGAGCTGGCGCGCGCCCATTCTCAGCGTCAACACGATTTCCTCGCCCCGCTGCTGCATGCGGTGCAGCATCATCGCGTCTTCGGTGCTGAGCGCTGCGGCGGGAATGCGCTTCACCGCCGTGTCGTACCTCATGCTCCCGGTGTGTGGATTCTGGATCGAATAAGAGCCCACCGATCTGATCAGACTGGCGACCGCTCCTGCCTTTGCCGCCTCGATCGCGCCGATGGAGCGATAACGGACCGTTGCACCGTAGTTGGTGAACGGCACGTCGAACAGCACGATCTTGCCCGGCACTTCCACGGCGCGAGAGGCGAGATCCGCGAGATCGTTGACGACAATCACCGGAGCGGTGATCCCCTCGCCCGGAGTCCCAATGCTGCCGCCGAGTCCGATCATGTTGAGCGTGACCGCGCGCGGACGCACGAGCGTCGCGGATTCCTCACCCCGCACCCAGTGCGGCACCGTCACCGGCTCGCCGCGGACGTTCTCCAGTCCATCTCGCTTCATCTCGGCCATGATCCAGTCGAGTGCGTCCTCGAGAGATTTCGAGCCGCTCAGCCGGTGGCCGAACTTGTCGGTGAGTGCCGCCGTTCGATTCCACGCGGCACTGTCGGCGAGCGCGGCGCCGATGATTCTGTCAGCGGCAGCGCGATAGGAGCTGGTGAGAGGTGCGACTGGAGTGGGTTGTGGTGGAACAGTCGCGCAGGAGCCAAGCACAGCTATCAGCGACGCCGCGCCGAGAGAAAAGCGAATGGTCATTTTAGTCCCGTTACGGGTTATGTCTGCAGCGAAAGAAGCGGCCCGGTAGGAGTATCGCGGCGCCGAATGATCTCTCCCGCCGGAGCCAGAAGAGGCAGCGTCAGCAGGAAGGTCGTACCAGCTCCCATGTGGCTGACGACAGTCACGTCACCTCCGAGCAGGCGCGCGAGCTTTCGGGTGACACTCAGCCCGAGGCCGGTGCCACCCGCGTTCCTGGTGACGCTTTGCTCCAGCTGCCAGAAAGGCTCGAAGACATCCTCGATGTTTGCCGCGTCGATCCCGACGCCAGTATCGGCAATCCGGATTTCCAGCGTCCCCTCCCGCACCGAGCATGTGAGCCGCACCTCTCCCTTCTCCGTGAACTTCACGCCATTTGAGAGGAGGTTTACCAGCATCTGCCGCAGCTTGGTGCCGTCGGTCTGTATTGCCTGATCCTCTTCGAGGAGCTCGATGACGAATCTCAGCTTTTTGGCGGCCGCCATCGGCTCGATCAGCGACGCGGCATCACTGAGAGTATGGTTCACCGACATCGACTCCCATCTAACCCGCTCGCGGCCCACATCCACGCGCGCAAAGGTGAGAATCTCGTCGATCAGGCCGAGAAGGTGCCGCGCGCTCGCGTTTATCCTTCCGAGCTGCTGTCGCTGCAGCTCGGTGACGGGACCGGTGATGCCGTCTGAAAGAAGCTCCTCGTAACCCATGATCGCTGTCAGCGGCGTCCGGAGCTCGTGCGACATCACGGCCAGGAAATCGGTCTTGATGGTGTTCGCGCGCTCCGCCTCTGCCCGCGCCATTTCAGATTCCGCTCGCGCGCGCTCGGCGATCACTCGTGCTTGCTGCTCCATCGCAAGCAGAGCGACTCGCTCCTTGTCGCTATCGCGCAGCGCCCCCGCCGACCAGAGCACGAGCACCACGAACGTCACGATGCTCGACACCGCGAATAGTGAGACGCCAAACTCGGTCTCGTAGAGCCCCGCGGTCTCGCCCGCGAGCCGGAACAGACCCAGCACCACCGGCGCGATGAGGGCGGCAGGGAGCAGCCGCCGAGTCAGTACACCCGCCGCACCTTCGTCCATCAAGAGTGCGGGGACTCCTCGCTCCCTATTGGCGAATAGAATCCCAACGCCCAGAACCAGGTGACCGATCGCCGTTGGAACCGCCATTCCCGTCGAGTGAGAAAGGCTGTACATGCCTTTCACTCCAAAGACATAGCCGAGTATGGCGACGAGAGGGATCAGCAGTGCCGGAATGGCGAACCACTGCGCGCGCAGGTCGCGCTGCCGCCGGTCGTGCGGCAGTGAAAGCAGCGCCAACGCGAGGAGAAGAAGCGTCGCCGTGCTGTTGATCGAGATGCGGCCGGGCGGATTCCACGGCATGTCCACGAGCTTGTCGCCGAACAGCAGGAGGTCGATGCCGGTTCCGCTGTCGCGCGCGTACTCATAGAGCGTGATGAGCGCGATCGTTCCCCCGAGCGCGGCAAGCGCCTGCTGAATCCCCTCGGTGGTCGCGTTACGGCTCGGGCGAACCGCCATGATCAGAGATCCGCCGGCAAGAACGAAGCAGAGCGCGGCCAACGGAATCATTGGAAATCCGCGCGTTGCCTTTGTCACGAACTCCAGATCGAGGGCCCATCCGGCAAGGACGAACGCGCCGAGCACCACGACGACGGTGCCTGCGATCGAAGGGACCCGCTCGAACACAGCCATTATCGGGCCGGGATTGCCCGACGGGCTGAGAGCAGTTTGTTGGGGATTGGCCATGTTACGGTCGAACACAAAAACCTACGTGCACGACAGGGAGCGCGCAAATCTCACAGCTGCACCTGGACATCGCGCAGTCGCTCCTGCACTCCGGCAATGTCGGCACGACTGGACAGATCGAGTACCGGCGCGCGGACCTTGATCACTTTCATCCTGAGTCCGTGACTGTCGATCGCGAGCTGCACCGCTCTCGGCAGCTCCAGCTCGCCGCGGGGCGATATGGCAACCTCCCGGCACGCCCGAAAAATTCCGCTGTCGAAGAGCCAGCAATTCATGCTTCCGTAAATCTCTTCGCCGGACGCAACCATTGATTCGTCGGGCCTGGCCAGAATCCGGCGCAGAAATCCATCGGGTCCGACATCGAGCGCGCCGAATCGGGTTACGCGATTAGGCGGGACGTTCCCCAGCTCGATCAGTCCGCTGCGCGCGAATCCTATTACTGCCGGCTGCCGCAGACTGCTCAACTCCGCGAGCACTGACGCGCCGTAGTAGTTGTCGGAGTTGAGAACCGCGAAGCAATCGCCGCTCGCAAAAGATTCTGCTGCCAGGACGGCATCGGCGGTGCCCAGCGGCTCCGCCTGCTCGGCAAATTCCACGGTAAGCCGTGAGAGTGCGACATTCTCGTAGTGATCCTGGATCTGGGAGTGTTCGGGGCCGATAACGAGGCAGACTTTCCTGAATCCCGCATCGGCCAGCGAGCCGAGCACGTAGTCGAGGAACGGGCGTCCCATCGGTATCATCGCCTTGACGCCGGTTTGGGCAGCTGTTGCCTGGCCAGGATCGAGAGATGCTCCGCCCGAGTCCGCGCGCATGCGCGTCCCCAGCCCGCGGGCAAGGATTACGGCTTTCTCGGTCCCGGTCAAATTGTGTCGCAGCCCAGCGAGCACTTCGTCGCGCGCTTCATCAACCAGCTCCGTAAGTCGGTGAAGGGATTGAAGATCGGCCGTCGGACGGAGAACGGCAATATCATTGCACTACTGTTTCCTCAACCGACCTTGCCCACCATGATTCCCATAGCCTCGGTCGAGGCACACCCTTCGAAGCAGTCAATGAGCGACCTCCTTGCCGAGGCGCGTGAAAGAACGCTGCTGATCATCTCCGGATTGTCGGACGAGGACCTGCATCGGCAGCACGACCCGCTGATGAGTCCGATCATCTGGGACGTCGGGCACATCGCGCACTTCGAGGAGCTCTGGCTCACGCGGAATCTGAGCGGGGCGATCGAGTTCTCGGAGATGCCCGGGATGTACAATCCGCTCGAGCACCCGCGTGCGGAGCGCGCATCGCTTCCGCTGCCGACGCTTGGCGAGATGCTCGCGCGTCTTCGGGAGATCCGGTCGAAGGTTCTCGACCAGCTCGACAAACTCGTTTGGGACGACGACAACCCGCTGCTGCGTGAAGGATTCGTGTATCACATGGTGCTGCAGCACGAATACCAGCACAACGAAACCATCCTGCAAACTTTACAGTTGAAACAGGGCGAGCCTTACGCCGCTCCGCGCGCGCGCCGGCCACCGGCGGGGGCACTCCCATCGACAGACATGGTCCACTTTCCTGGCGGCGAGGTAACGATTGGTACCGACGACACCCGCGCGGCGTACGACAACGAGCGACCGACGCATCGCACCACGCTGCGACCCTTTCTCATCGATCGTACCCCGGTGACGAACGCGCGGTATCTGGAATTCATCGCCGATGGTGGCTATGCGCGCGGCGATCTCTGGTCCGAAGGCGGCCGGAGCTGGCTGGCCGAGAGCAGAGCGATTGCGCCGAAACACTGGCAACGCGAAGGAGCGGCGTGGGCCGAGCGAGTGATGGATCTCGTGCGTCCCGTCGATCCCACGCGACCGGTGTGTCACGTCTGTTACTACGAAGCTGAAGCATTCGCGCGCTGGGATGGCAAGAGACTTCCGACCGAGCCGGAATGGGAAGCGGCAGCGGCGTGGGATCCCGCATCGCGAACGGCGCGAGCATTCCCATGGGGCGACGCGATCGAAGGCTCGATGGAGGCGAATGTCGACCAGTTCGCTTTCGATACGGCGCCGGTAGGTGCTTTCCCGGCGAACATCTCGCCGTCGGGTTGTTACGGCATGATCGGGGACGTCTGGGAGTGGACGTCCAGCGATTTCGCGGGCTATCCCGGTTTTCAGAGCTTCCCCTACAAGGAATACTCGGCAGAGTTCTTCGGATCCGCGTACAAGGTTCTGCGCGGCGGCTCGTGGGCAACGCGCGCGGGCGCGATAAGAAACACCTTTCGTAACTGGGATTATCCGATCAGACGGCAGATCTTCAGCGGCTTTCGCTGCGCGCGCGACGCATGACTGAAAACCGCGAATCCGATGTCGCCGGGGGAACTCCGCCCTACACCGTTCGCAGGTCCCGCCAGCAGATGGTGCGCGATGTTCGTCGCGGACTGACGAGCAATCCCAAGGAGCTCTCTCCCAAATATTTCTACGACGAGCGCGGGTCCGAGCTGTTCGAGGAGATAACCGAGCTTCCCGAGTACTATCTGACACGCTCCGAGCGCGCGCTGCTCGAAGCGTGCATTGGAGAGATCGTCGCGGAGGTGCGGCCGTGTTCGCTTGTGGAGCTCGGTGCCGGCAGCGCGACAAAGACTCGCATCATTCTGGACGCGATGCGCCGGAGAGGCTGCGCCGGGTATTACGTGCCGATCGACGTGAGCAAGGATTTTCTCGAAGCGACGGCGCTGCAGCTCAAGGCCGAGTATGCCGAGATGACGATCATGCCGGTGGTCTCGGACATCACGGAGTCGTTTACGCTTCCTGATCTCGTGGCGCCGACGTTGATGGCTTTTCTTGGCAGCACGATCGGGAATTTTCCGCGCGACCCGGCGATCAAGGTGCTCTCTCACGTCGCCCAGGCGATGTCGCCAAACGACCGGTTTCTGCTCGGCGCCGATCTGCGCAAAGATCCGGCAGTGATCGAGCGCGCCTATAACGACTCGAGGGGTGTCACTGCCTCGTTCAACCTGAACATCCTGGAGAGACTCAATCGCGAGCTCGGCGCCAATTTTCCGCTCGACGGATTTAGCCACCGCGCGAACTATTCGACGGAGCAACATCGGGTTGAGATGCATCTGATCGCGAAACGCGCGCACAAGGTTGTGATTCCCGAGATCGGGGAGATCAGCTTTGTGGCTGGCGAGAGCATTCGCACCGAGCTGAGCTACAAGTACGACCGCCAGTCGCTGGAGGATATCCTGCTGGGATCGCATCTGGTGATGGAACGGTGGTTTCCAGCGGATGATGGTTCATTCGCGCTGGCGCTCGTTCGGAGATCTGAGCCGGTCACGTGACGCTGACAGAGGCGATGCTGCTCGAGGACATTCGGCAGCAGCTGTTTTCTCCCACGGAATCGGCAACTCCTCTCGCTGTGGGGGCCGAGCTGGAGCTGATCCCGGTTGACGTGCGGACGAAAAGTGTCGTTCCGGCGCAGGGCGGCGCGCGGTCGAGCGCGCGTGTGATTGCGGCGCTCGCAACACGTGAGGGATGGAAGGAAGAAGAGAACGGGGACGATCCGCCGTCGTGGAAGCTGCCCGACGGGGCGCGCCTCTCGTTCGAGCCCGGTGGGCAGATCGAGATCAGCAGCTCGCCACACCCGACCGCGTCATCGCTGATTTATTCATTGCAGCGAGTTGCGACCCAGCTCGAGGAGGAGATGTCAGCCGAGGGGATTGAGCTCGTCGCGCGTGGGGTGGATCCATACAACGATATCGCGGCGGTCCCGTTGCAGCTCCGGCGGGACCGCTACACCCGGATGACGGACTACTTCAATTCGATCGGGCCATCCGGTATCCGGATGATGCGTCAGACGGCGGCGCTACAGATCAATGTCGAGAGAGGAAGCGAGCCGCTGTTGCGGTGGCGCCTGCTCAATGCCATCGCGCCGCTGGTGATTGCGCTGTTCGCGAATTCGCGCTGGTACGACGGGTCCGATACGGGATTCGCCAGCTATCGCGCGCAGTTGTGGCGCACCCTGGACGATTCGCGCACCGGGCTCGCGTACGATGAGAAAGATCCGGCTGCTCACTATCTGAGCTTCGCGCTGAACGCGGTCGCGATCAGAAGCAATGAGCGAGAGCCGGCGCAGTACACAAGTTTTCGGGAGTGGATGCGGACGAGCGATCTCACCATAGATGATTGGCATTTTCATCTCTCGACGCTTTTTCCCGAGGTCCGGCCGAAAGCCTACTTCGAGCTGCGCTCGGCGGACACCATCGACATACGATCGCTCACGGCGCCGATCGTGTTCGTGACGGGGTTGATCTACGACCCGGATACCTCGAGACGCGTGATCGCTCTTCTCGGCGCACCGAGTCCCGAGCTAATAGAGCGAGGGGGACGTCTGGGGCTGGCCGACCCTGACCTCAGGCGGCTCATTGGCAAGACAATCGAGCAATCTTTGCGTGGCGCTCACGCTCTCGGACCCGGCTACTTGACCAGCGGGCACGTTGCAAACGCGCAGGAGCATTTCGCTCGCGCGCTCGACGGGTGATCGCCCGGAGGATATCGTAGGTCCAATGTTCATTACAGCCGTCATGGCCGCGCTCCAGATCACTGCCGCTGCACCGACAGCAGTGATTCGCATAAACCAGCTCGGCTACCTCCCGGACGCTCCAAAGGTCGCTGTCTTGTGTGGCCTTCAGAAATCGGAGAAGGAAATCCGGACCTTCGTGGTCACGAACGCCGGCGGTACAATCGTGCTCGAGCAGCCTCTAGGCGCCGCGAAACAGTTCGGTCCTTGCGTCGATTCCTATCGGCTGGATTTTTCCGCCATCCGCGCCGAGGGCGAATATCGCATTGCCGCCGGTGAAATCCCGCCTGTGACAGTGCGCATCAGACGCAACGCATACGCCGGCGCCGCCGACACACTCCTCTACTACATGAGAGAGCAGCGCTCAGGATTCAATCCGATTCTCAAGACAGTCGTCCACCTCCACGACGGAATCGTCGTTGATGATTCCGTGCGCGCCGGCAAGTTCGTGCCCGTCACCGGCGGCTGGGCCGATGCTTCCGACTATCTCCAGTACGTGATGACATCGGCGAACGCGACCTATGTGATGCTGATGGCGTATCGCGATCATCCGAAGGCCTTCGCCGATGTGTTCGATGCGCGCGGTCTCGCCGGCGGGAACGGCGTTGCCGACGTGCTGGACGAAGCGCGTCACGGACTCGCCTGGCTGCTCAGAATGTTTCCGAACGACGAGGAGTTGTACAACCAGCTCGGCGACGACCGGGATCACGCCTACTGGGATCTGCCACACACCGATTCATCGAACTACGGCTGGGGACACGGAAAGGAGCGGCCCGTTTATCCATGCACGGGAAAACCGCAGGGACTCTTCAGTAACAAGAACCGTTCAGACGGACTCGCCTCGACCGCCGGCAAATACGCTTCGGCATTCGCGCTCGGCGCTTCCCTGTTTCGCAAGAGCGACCCGGCATTCGCAGCGAGACTTCGCGCCCGGGCGCACGCGGCATTCGAGATCGGCAAGCGCAATCCGGGCGTCTGTCAGGGAGCGCCGGCAAAAGCGCCCTACTTCTACGAGGAAGACAACTGGGTAGACGACATGGAGCTCGCGGCGGCCGAGCTGTATGCGCTGACGCGCGAGCGACACTACCTGCGGGATGCGATGGACTACGCGTCGCGCGAGCAGGTGACACCATGGATGGGCGCCGACACCGCCCGCCACTACCAGTGGTTCCCGTGGCACAACAACGGACACTACGCGATCTGGCGAAACGCGAAGCAGCCAGACCGCACCAAAGTCGCGGAATACTATAGAAAGGGACTGGCGGCAGTCGTTGGCCGCGCCGACAACGCTTTTCGCATCGGCGTTCCGTTCATCTGGTGCTCCAACAATCTCATGGCGTCGTTTGCCACTCAGGCGTACCTGTACCGGCGAATGACGGGAGACAACGAGTTCCGCGAGTACGAGCAGGCCGCGCTCGACTGGCTGTTTGGAACGAATCCGTGGGGCGTCTCGATGGTTATCGGCCTGCCGCACAACGGCGTGTTCGCGCGCGATCCGCATTCCGTCGTCTCAAAAGTCATGAAGCTGGAGCTGACCGGCGCGCTGCTCGATGGACCGGTGTATACATCGATCTACCAGAATCTGCGCGGCATCAGCCTGCACGAGCCCGATGAATACGCGCCGTTCAACACCGGCTTCATCGTCTACCACGACGATGTCGGCGACTACTCCACCAACGAGCCGATCATGGACGGGACGGCGAACCTTTCGTATCTGCTCGCCGCGATGAGCCGATAGCCTCGACGTGCCCGAGTATCCGGACATAGTCGTTTACATCGAAGCGCTGGAGAAGCGAGTGGTCGGACGGCGCCTCGATCGCGTGCGGATCGCCAAGCCGTTTCTCCTGCGCTCATTCGATCCGCCCATCACAGCGGCAGAGAGAAAAGTCGTGCGTGGGTTGCGCCGGATGGGAAAGAGAATCGTCCTCGAGCTCGAGGACGATCTGTTCCTCGTGATCCACCTGATGATAGCCGGGCGACTCCGCTGGCTCGACGCAGGCGCCAAGGTTCCGGGAAAGATCGGCCTCGCTGCGTTCGATTTTCCAAACGGCTCGTTGATTTTCACCGAGGCGGGATCGAAACGGCGCGCATCGCTTTGGCTGACACGCGGCGAATCGTCTCTGG
>JBDSRC010000312.1:0-3143 GCA_039929505.1 Gemmatimonadaceae bacterium | reverse complement strand
AGATCCAGGCGATCTTCAAACACCAGAGCCAGAAGGATCGCGCGCCGTTTCCCGGCCAGGACGATCGCGAGTTCTGGCAGCGGGTCGAAGAGCGCAATCGCAGCACCGCGAAACGCGTCGATCAGCTGGGGCTGCCGGAGTACTTCGCAATGGAAGCGTACGTGGTTCGGCATGCCGGCGCGCCAATCGAGCCCGAGATCGCGGCTACCAGCTCGCTCGGCGGATCAGAGCGCGAGCCGGGCCGTGCTCGCGTTGGAGGAGTTCGAGCCGCGCGCTGATCCGTCTTTTCTTCGAGTGGGTTGCGGTCTGAGATCGCGACCGGGAAGCCGGAGGAGGGCCCAGCTTGGCGGCAACGCTCGCTCGGGCGGAGCCGGGGTACTTACACTCGCGCCAGCGCCGCTGGCACTCGCCCGTCTCCTGGTCGCTCGCTGAGTGCCGCTACGCAGGACCCCTCCTCCGACTTCCCACTGGCATCACAACGCACGCATGGGGATAGACGAGGCGCAGCGCGCAACCGGGCTCCCTCGCGCGAACCGGCCAGTAATCGGCATCCGACTCCACGTCAGAGCTTGTCGCGCCCGATCCCGGATCGGAGACCGCGCCCACAAGGACACCACAGCGCCTCGCGCTCGCCGAGCCGCGCGACGAGACGGGGTGCGCCCTCTCACAGATCTGTGTAGGGGGAGGTGCTGGTATCCTCGTAGACCGCCTCCGCAGCCAGCGCCGCTCCGGCGCGGTGCCGCGCAGCGGCAGGCGAGGACCAGCGGTCGTAGAGGATACCCGCGCCTCCCCCACCCCGCGATGCCGAAGAACCCCGCACCACGAGCTGAAAACGCGCGACTAGACCTTGAGGAAGATGTTGCGCCTGTGCATGACGGTGAGGATGCCGAGCCAGAACAGGACAAACGTGAGAGCGAAGGCGAGCGACGCGACGCGAGGAGGCAGCCACGACAGATACGCGGCCTGATAGATCGCTGACTGGATCGACTGCGACTTTCCCTGGTAATCGACTTTCCATAGGGTGTAGATCAAGCGCGCCATCACACCCGACCCCACGAACGCGACGATCGGATTCACTCCGAAAATCACGAAGGGCTTCGTCCACCACCTGCTGTTGTAATGCTCGACCAGCCAGACGATGGTCGACAGTGATATCGCGGCCATCCCGGCGGTGAAGAGCACGTAGGAGCTGGTCCAGAGACTCTTGTTGATCGGGAAAACCCAGTTCCACATCGCGCCCAGCATCATCACCAGCGCGCCCGCGGCGAAGAGTCCCGCGACCCGCTCGATCAGCGGCCGTTCCGTCAGGGCGATCCACCGCCCAGCAATCACGCCAAGAATCGCGGTGCCGATCGCGGGGATCGTCGAGAGCGGTCCCTCAGGATCGAAGGTGACGCTGCCCGACCAGGTGTGATTGGTGGTGAGGATCGCCCGATCGAGGTATGCGGCCAGATTCCGCGATTTGTCGTGCAGCAGCAGCGCCCCGATCGTTCCCTCACCGGGAACCGGAAGCACGGTCATCACGAACCAGTATCCGAACAGAACCGCGGCGAGGATGATCACCTGCTGCTTGAGCGTGGTGCGAAGCGTCAGCAGGGCGGCGCAAACGTAAACGATCGCGATCCGCGGCAGTACTCCCAGTATCCGCACGTGCTGCAGCCGGTATATGATCCGATCCACGACCGATGCATCGGGCATCGACTCGATCGCTCCCCACTGATAGAACGGAAACCACGCCATCAGGAACCCGAGGAGGTAGATGATCGCGCCGCGACGGAGTATCTGCCTGACGATCGCGCCGTCGTCGTCCCCGCGCGCGCGGCGCGCGGCGAGGGAGAGGTGCGTCGTGATACCGACGATGAAGAGGAAAAACGGAAAGATGAGATCCGTCGGCGTCCACCCGTGCCACTCCGCGTGCTCGAGCGGCGGAAAGATCGAGCTCCAGCTTCCCGGATCGTTGACGAGCAGCATGCCAGCGACCGTGAGGCCGCGGAAAACGTCAAGCGACAGCAGCCGCTCGCGCGCCGGCCTCAGGGGAGCAACGGTCGATTGCATACCCGCGTCGCGCGTCGAAGCATTCGATCTTGCCGGAGTGCCCATACGCCCCTCGGTGTGGTTGTGGTTCCGCCTTCAGACGCCACTATATATATGCGGCCAGTCCTTTGTTCAATTCCGTCTGCGCTCTCTCATTCGACAAAAGCGATGACCGACCCGCTCAGCGACGCACGAATAATCGCTTCGTGGCACAAGAACGCCTCGCCATGGACCAGCGCGGTGCGCGGGAACCAGATCGAGAGCCGCCGGCTGGTGACCAATGAGGCAATCGTCGAAGCGGTGCTCAGCCGCTCGCCGAGGACGGCGCTCGACATTGGGTGCGGCGAGGGATGGCTGGTGCGCGCGCTCGCCGATAACGGGGTCGATGCGATCGGCGTCGACGCAATTCCGTCGCTGATCGAGCAGGCGCGCCAGGCGGGAGGCGGCGAGTTCCGCGTCGCATCCTACGAGTCGATTTCCAACGGCGAGCTGCAAGTGAAAGTCGATGCGGCAGTCGCGAACTTCTCGCTGATCGGCAAGGAGTCCGTCGAGAATCTCCTTGCAAGTGTGCCCGAGCTGCTCAATGATGACGGCGCACTGATCGTCCAGACCCTCCATCCTCTTGTCGCCACTGGTGATCTTCCCTACGTGGATGGCTGGCGCACCGGATCATGGGCTGGCTGCAGCGAAGATTTCTCCGATCCCGCCCCGTGGTATTTCCGTACGGTGGAAAGCTGGAAACAACTGCTGGCCGACAGCGGTCTCATGCTGATCGACACGCGCGAGCCCTTACACCCGACAACGGGGAAGCCCGCCTCAATCATCTTCACGGCCAAAAAAGCGCGTGGGAGCAGTGAACTTGAGAAAACGCAGAAACGGAAAACGCAAAAACGGTAGACTCAAAACGCGAAAAGCATCTCTCTGGGAGAGACGCAATCTTTTAGAAGTTAGGCTTGAGTATTGGCGACCAGTCCGATAGCCGCGCGTCGTTCGTCGTCGTGAGCGGACGCATTCTTCCGGTGCGGGTATCGAGGATCCAGATATTCCGGTCCGCTCCGATCTCACCGCGGCGGGTAGTGATCGAGAGGTGGCGACCATCGGGCGCCCAC
>JBDSRC010000311.1:0-3012 GCA_039929505.1 Gemmatimonadaceae bacterium | reverse complement strand
CGTTACGGCAACGACGCCCCAAAACGGCGTCGGGGATAGCAGGTACCTCGTCGGCCTGCTATCCCAGCCAACCCGGCCCGAGCAAATTCAACTGATGCCGCTGTTCTCCCCCGCCTCCTCGGCACCGCCTGCCAGTCTCCGCTTCCGCCGTGATCGCGCGGAGAGGATTCTCAACGGAGTGCGGGCGGCAGTCGTTTTTCTGCTGACGGCGGCTGCCCTCATGTACGCGCCGCACCTGTCGCCCGCGCTCAACCTCGTCAATGTGCTGGTTCTCGGGCCGACGTTGTTGTGGATCGTCGCGCAGTATCTGGTGTGGTACCGGCGTCCCGAGCTGCCCAGCTGGCTGTCAGCGGTGAATCCTGTCGTCGACGTATCGGCGGTGACTGCCATCATCGGCGGCTACGCTCTCGCGCAATCAGGCGTCCTCGCGCTCCGGTCGCCGATCTTCCTCATGTACTTCATCGTCCTTGCCGGCCGCCCGGTGGCGTCGTCGGTGCGGAAGGCGGCGTTCATATCGGCGCTCGCGGTAGCGGAATACGGTGGACTGCTGCTGTGGCTGTGGGGCAGCAACCAGATCCCGCTGACAATGGATCCGATCGACGCGGTGCAGCTGGCGCACATAACGCCTCTCGACGAAGCGGCGAAGCTGATCCTGTTGTCCGTCTTCGGATTCGTTGCGACCTATGCCACATCGTGGGTCGAGCACCTCGTGCACGAGGCGAGCAAGGAATCCGGCGAGCGACAGCGGGTGGTCACCCGACTGGTGCAAGCCGAGCTCGACACGCTCAAGCTGCAGCTGAACCCGCATTTTCTGTTCAACGCACTCAACAGCGCGATGGCTCTCATCGCGAGCAACCCTGCCGCGGCGGAGCGGATGGTCTCGGAGTTGAGCGACTTTCTGCGGCTCGTGCTGACGACGTCGAGCGAACAGGAAGTTCCGCTCGAGCGCGAGCTCGGCCTGCTCGACCGCTACGTCGCAATTCAGCGCGTTCGGTTTGAGGACCGACTCACGGTTTCGTGCAACATCGAGGAGGGAGTCCGCGGCGCGCTCGTTCCAAGCCTGCTGCTGCAGCCACTGGTGGAGAACGCGATCAGGCATGGGATCGGTCCGCGCGCTGGAGCCGGATACGTTCAGGTAACGGCGCGCCGTGTCGGGGATAGGCTGGCCATCGCGATTCTCGACGACGGCGTCGGCGTGCGCGCCCGCCGCTCACGCGAGCGCTCGCGCGGCACCGGCCTTGGATTGACGAACACCAGCACCCGCCTGAGCCATCTTTATGGCGAGGCCCATGAGTTCCATGCCGGCCCACGCGACGAGGGCGGATATGCAGTACACGTCACCATTCCCTTCAAGCTCGCCCGGATCGTGCCGCCGCGAATGGCGGAGGATGAGGCGCGGGATCTGGCACCGGTGAACGGCGAATGATCTCGCCATCACTCCGCGTTTTGATCGTCGACGACGAATCACTGGCCCGCCAGCGGCTTCTCTCGCTACTGACGCGCGTGCCGGATGTCGAAGTGGTCGGCGAATGCCAGAACGGCCTCGAGGCGGTGGCCTCCATTCGCGAGACTCGGCCCGATCTCGTTTTTCTCGACGTGCAGATGCCGGAGCTCGATGGCTTCGACGTCATCACGGAGGTCGGCACCGACAAGATGCCGCCGGTGATCTTCGTCACGGCATTCGACGACTACGCCGTTTCGGCATTCGAGTTCGGCGCGTTCGACTACCTGCTAAAGCCGGTCGACCACGTCCGCTTTCATCAGACTCTGGACCGCGCGCGGAAACGAATCCGCGAGTCTCCGGCGACCGGTGTCGGGGTCGCAAGCCAGCTGGGCGCGCTGCTACGCAAGCTAAGCGAGCGCGAAGCGTCGTCGAATCGCATCGGCGTCAAGGTCAACGGCAGGATCCTGTTTCTCGATCCGGACGAAATCTACTGGATTCAGGCGCGCGACGATCTCGCCCGCATTCACCTGGCCGAGGTCGCGTACGATGTGCGGGAGCCGTTGAGTCACCTCGAGGCGAGACTGCCAGGCGACAGGTTCCTGCGCGTCCATCGCTCGACGATCGTGAACACCAGGCAGGTGCGCGAGGCGCAGCCGTTCGACCAGGGCGATCAGCTTCTCGTTCTTCGTAACGGCAAGAGGATCACCACCGGAAGGAGCTACCGCAAAGCGGTTCAGGAGTTTCTCAAGCGGTCGACATGAACGTGCTGAGTGCGGGTAGCTGACAAACTGCAACGGAACACGAGGTCCGCTAATCGCTGACCGCTAATCGCTCATAGCTGCAGGACATCGGGACGTTACTTGTCTACGAAGGAGAGCTGCAGTTGCCCCTTCCATTCATTTCCTAGTGACGTCTCAACAGCAGTGAAGCGAAAAGCGATCAGCGAATAGCGAGAAGCGGACCTCGTGTTCAGTTGCCTTTGGATTCTTGCAGCGGAGTGCCAGCCTATCTCTCTGCGGCGATCCGATTATTACGGTGCTATTGGCCGGGCCCCCTCAATCTTCTGAGCGTCGCGCCGAGCAGCTCGATCTCGCGTCCATAGTCTGCCCAGTTTCCAGCGCGCTGCGCGGCGAGCGCCCGATCGTAGTGCTGCTGCGCTTCGCGTAGCAGCTCCGCGTTCGCTGTTGGTACTGTCGGTGATGCGGCTGGCGCGACTTGAGCCGAAGCGGGTGTGACCACAGCGCCGGGAGCCGCGGCCGTGTCAACGGGGAGCGTTCTTCCCCTCTCGGCAGCGCCGCTGCCGAACACGATGTTCAGTCCCTCTTCGAGCGTCTCCGCCATCACCACCCGGTTCTCGTGCGCAACGACGACGCGCTTGAGCTCGGGAATCGACCCGCCCTCAGCGCGCAGATATATCGGCTGGACGTAGATCAGTGACTCCTCGATCGGAATCACGAGCAGCTCGCCGCGAATGACTTCCGATCCGCGCTGGTCCCACAGCGTGATCTGCCGCGAGATCTCGGTATCCTGGTTGATGCGGTTCGCGATCTGCTTCGGCCCATAGACGA
>JBDSRC010000310.1:0-5659 GCA_039929505.1 Gemmatimonadaceae bacterium | reverse complement strand
ATGCTGCGCTCGCTGGCGTCGCGGGCGGAGGGCTCGTCGGACTGACCCGGAATGACGTGGTCGAACTGCATGATCACGTCGGCGCCCAGGTTGCGCTGGATCTGCATCACCAGCTCGGGGGTGAAGAAGCGCTTCGACCCGTCGATGTGGCTCTGGAACTCCACACCGTCCTCGCTGAGAGTGCGGAGCTGCGCCAGCGAGAATACCTGGAATCCCCCCGAGTCGGTGAGGATCGGCCCTTCCCACCGCATGAACTGGTGAAGCCCGCCCATCTGCCGCACTACATCGTCGCCGGGCCGCAAGTGAAGGTGGTATGTATTGGCCAATATCATCGACGCGCCCATTTTGGCGAGATCGTCGGGGTCGAGCGCCTTTACTGTCGCGAGCGTGCCGACGGGCATGAACGCCGGCGTTTCGACCGATCCGTGAGGCGTGACGAACACTCCGGCGCGCGCGCTGCCGGCAGTGTTCTCGATCTCGAATGCGAAGCTCATTGGCGGTGAAACAAGCTAACCGGGGCGGTCAATTCCCCGCGATGCGCGACATTCCGCCACCGCCGAGCTCCCGCTCAAGGGTGTAAGCATCCCCGAGGGTGCGCTGGAGCTGTTCGCGTATTTCCAGTTTCACAGCGAGGCGGTTAGAGACATTGGGTGTAATCTATGGGCGAATGCGCGGGCCAGCCCGGAAAATGGGTGCAATGTGAGCGCGCTGCCTCCATCTTATTTGACGTGAACTGCGCTTCGGGAGTTTCCATGATTGGTCGCGTTGTCGTTCTGTCAGCTATCGCGCTTACCGCGGTCTTTCCGGCGTACGCGCAAAATGACCACACGCATGTCGCAAGTGGAGCGGAGGCGCACGGGCGTCTTGGGAGCGTTGCCTTCCCCAATTCAGGAGCCCGACCAGCACAGGCCCCTTTTCTTCGCGGGATAGCGCTGCTTCATAGCTTCGGATACTACGACGCGGCGATTGCGTTCCGCTCCGCACAGAAAGCAGACAAAAGATTTGCGCTCGCATACTGGATGGAAGCGCTTACCTACAGACATCCGTTGTGGGGGCAGGAAGATCTACCCGCCGCGCGCGCGGCGCTGAGGCGTCTGGGATCGAGCGCCAACGCGCGACTTGCCAAAGCGAAGACGCCGCGCGAGCGCGCGTACGGCGTTGCGGTCGAGGCGCTGTTCGCCGAGGCGCCCGAGATTGACCGCGTGCGTCGGTTCGCGGAAACGATGGACGAGGTGGCGCAGGAATATCCAACGGATCTCGAGGCATCGGCTTTCGCGTCTCTCGCTTCGCTTGGAGTCTGGGCCCAGCTCCCGCGCAGCGCGGGCGCTCCAGAGGTGGAAAAGGCGATCAAGCACGCCCAGCGCGTTTTCTCGACCAACGCCAATCATCCGGGCGCTTCGCACTATCTCATTCACGCGTATGACGAACCCAGTCGCGCCGAGCGCGGGCTGCCGTTCGCGCGGGCGTACGCGCAGATCGCGCCGGACGCGGAGCACGCGCTCCATATGCCATCGCACATTTTTCTGCAGATTGGGCTTTGGGACGATGTCGCTGCATCGAATGAGCGGGCGTGGGCGGCGTCGCGCGCCTGGGTTGCTGCGAGCAAGCTGCCGGCGACGCGCAGCGATTGGCACAGCCTCACCTGGCTCCAGTACGCGTACATTCAGCAGGGACGGTATCGCGCGGCGCGAGCGCTCGTCGACACGGTGCGCGCGCTGCTGCGCGGCGCCGACTTCGGTCCTCAATTCAGCGACGCGGTAATGGTTGGTCCGGATCTGACTTTCAAGTACCGGGTCGCGAGCGGAGATTGGACCGCCATCGATCTTCCCAGCGCAGGCCGGCAGAATGATGGGCATTCGCCGCGGGCGGTCGGGTTCACGAGTACGACCCTCCTCGAGCAGGCAATCGCTTCGGCAATCCGCGGGGACACCACGCACGCTCGCACACTGGTGAATCGCGTGCGTAGCCGTGGCGACTCGGCGCTTGCCGGTGACTATGGCTCGGCGAGCTACACTATTGGACTCAGCGTCGCGAATGCGATCATCGCAAGGAATTCGGGCGATTTGGGTAAAGCGATCGAATTATTGCAGGCTGCGGGTGATCTCGAGGCGAAAACGTCGCCTGCCGGTCCGCCGTATCTGCCACCGGCGCTCGAGATGCTGGGGAATGCGCTGCTCCAGGCCGGGAGGCCGGAGGAAGCCGTGGTCGCGTTCACGAAGGAGCTCGAGCTCCGGCACAACCGGTCCGAGTCGCTGCTCGGATTGGCGCGTGCCCGACTCGCTGCCGGCGATTCGAAGGGGGCGGTTGAGGCCTATTCGAAGCTGTTGGTGAACTGGAAGCACGCCGATCCGGATCTGCCGGATCTGCTCGAGGCAGAGGGCGTGGTGCAGGGAGCTTCAGCCGGCGGAGAGGCCGCGCCGGAGCTCTAGTCGCCGGTCACCAGCATCGCATCACCATAGGAGTACAGGCGGTACCGTTCCGCGCCGGCTTCCTGATATGCACGCATGGTGAGCTCGTAACCCGCGAACGCGGCGACCAGCATGATTAGCGTCGAGCGCGGCAAGTGGAAGTTGGTGATGAGCCGGTCGACTGAGCGAAACTGATATGGCGGGTGGATGAAGATCTTCGTCTCGCCTGAGCTCTCAACGAATGTTCCGTCTTCGCGGACCGCGCTCTCGAGCGTGCGCACGCTGGTGGTGCCCACCGCCCAGATTTTCCCACCGGAGCGTCGGGTTTCATTGAGGGTTTCGGCGGTGGATTGCGGCAGAGTGTATGACTCCTCGTGCATCACGTGGTCTGCCGGATTCTCGACGTCTACCGGTCTGAAGGTGCCGGCGCCGACGTGCAGAAGTAGGTCAGCTCTCTTCACGCCCTTCGCGGCGAGCGCATCCAGCATCTCCGGGGTGAAGTGGAGGCCGGCAGTTGGCGCCGCGACCGAGCCGGTTTTCGTTGCGTACACGGTCTGGTAGCGCTCGACATCGGCTTCCTGATCGGCGCGCGTGATGTACGGCGGCAGCGGAACGTGTCCGTACTTCTCGATTGCCTCCTCGACGGGTATCGTCGCGTTGAGGCGGACGACGCGGGTTCTGCGCTCGGTTGTCGAGATGATTTCCGCGTCGAAATCATCCGTGATGTGAACCTTTCTTCCCGGCTTGAGCTTTCCGCCTGGGTGCACCATCGCCTCGTAGGTCGAATCTCCCAGCGAGCGGAGCAGCAGCACCTCGGCCGGCGTTCCATTCTCGCGGATGCCGAGGAGACGGGCGCGGAAGACTTTGGTGGTGTTCAATACGAGGGCGTCGCCGGGCGGAATGAGGCTGGGCAGGTCGCTGAAGTGCTTGTGAGTTATCTCGCCCGTCGAGCGATTCACGACCATCAGCCGGCTTTCACCGCGCCGCTCGGTGGGGCGCTGGGCAATGCGGTCCGCGGGGAGGTCGAAATCGTAGTGCGAAGTGCGAGTACCGTCGCGTACTTCACTCATTCGGTTCGAGACCTTGGCGAAGGCGGCGCGGTGAGCTCGCTCAACGTCACGACCCGGTATCCGCGGGCTTTCAGCTCAGGCAAAATTCTTCGCAGCGTCCTGATGGTATTGCGCCCTTTGTAGGTGCCGTCGTGAAGGATGATGATCGCGCCCGGACGGACTTGTCGCCGAATGACCCAGGATGAAAACGCCGGCAACGGAATCTGTGGATCGAACGGATACACCGACCCGAGCGCGCATTGGTAGCCGTGCTCGCGGAAAGTGCGCAACATTCGCCTGTTGTAGTATCCTGACCCCGGCCGCACCCAACGGACGGGTGCAAATCTTCTGAGGCTCGAGTCTGCGGTCAGGAAAGAGCGCTTGAAGGCGTGGGGCGAGAGCGCAATGCTTGCTTCGTTCTCTGAGAAATGATTTCCGATCTCGTGTCCCTCGCGAACCAGTCTGGAGACCAATGCGTCGTTCCCTTTGAGATGACTGCTGATCAGGAAGAACGTTGCGCGCGCGTTGTTGGCGGCGAGGATGTCGAGCAGCGCAGGTGTCGTGGTGGAATCGGGGCCATCGTCGAGGGTGAGCGCGACGGTTTTGTCGGTGCGAGGGAAACTGTAGAGACATCCGGGATTTCCTGCGGCGACTCCGTCCACCATCCAGGCGGGAACGCAGGATGCAGTGACGAGTACGAGGCCGCATGAGAGGATTGAACGCAGCATCCCACGAAGAGTAACGTCACGATGATGCGCCTGAGGAGGCTTGGGCGAGCCTAGTTTCGGTCAGATGCTTCACGTGCACGAGCTCAATTATCGGAAACGCGCACCTCCCAGTCCGGAGGCGCAATCGCCTGGTTTGTCGCCACCGCTATGAATTTCGCAAGCTCGCGTCAGTGTTTCGACGCTTCATCTCTTCAAGTCCGCCGAAGCGGACGGCCTTGACCTCGCGCCAGTTGGTGAGCGTGACAGCCTGCACGCGCGGAGCGCGTCGCAACTCTAAGGTACAACCTCGAGGCCTTCTTTGTGCAAACGGAGATAGGCCTATGAGAACAAGAGCAATTCGGCGTCGGGCACTCGCCATTCTTTGCTGGAGCTGCGGCCTGGCCGTCGCCGCTGCCTGCCGGTCGGGTTCTGGCGCCGTACGGAACGACCCGCGAGAACGGCCGCTCAGTCTGTTTGATGTCGACTCCCTCGTGTTCGGCGCCGTTGTGCGCGGTCAACTCGACGGGAGCGACGACGCCTATCCGTATCGTCTCACGAACGTCCGATACGCCTCGAGCCCGTACCGAACCAATTCGGGGTATCCCGACGTGATAGCCGGGGTCGAGGGAGCGGCACCCACATTGAGCTTTCCGCGGGCAAGCGAGTCAGAGTCTGAGCTCAACTACCTGATCAACACCCGGAAAAAAATCCTGCGGTCGAACGGCGTCCCGGAAGGAAGAGTCACTTTCTATTCGCAGTGCGCAGGTGTTGGAGCGCCCACGCCTCCGCCGCCGGCGCCACCTCGCGGGCGCTCAGCGCGCAGGGTGCCCGCTCGCGACGTACGTGCTGGTTGTCCGAGGACCGACGAGTATTACCTGACGGTCGGCCTTCCAATTCACGGACAGCCGCCCGGCCTCAGGAACAGTCGAGACACCAGGGGAAAACGGGTGAGCCTCGATGATACAGGGTGGACGGTGCTCGTCGACGAAACCGCGGTGGGCCCAGCCGGTTGGCGGCAGTCTCAGTACGCGTGGCTATTTGAGCGGAGTCGGTCCGGTGGCCTCGAGCTCGCGCATACAATCCTCGTCGGCGTCTCGCAGTAGCCGCTAAAACAGAGTCGGTTGCTGCGTTTGCGACGTTGAAGGCGGATTGAATCCGAAGTGTTTGTAGGCCTGGGCTGTCGCGACCCGTCCACGCGGCGTGCGCTGGAGAAAGCCGTTCTGCACGAGGAAAGGCTCGTACACCTCCTCGAGCGTGCCGACGTCCTCGCCGACCGCGGCGGCGATGGTACTCACGCCCACCGGACCCCCGTCGAACTTCTCGATGATCGCCTTCAGGATTCGCGAGTCCATGTCGTCAAGACCGAACTGATCGACCTCCAGCAGCTGTAAGGCATCAGCCGCGACCTTGCGATTGATGCTGCCGCCGGCGCGCACCTGGGCGAAGTCGCGAATTCTTCTGAGCAGCCTGTTGGCGACACGCGGAGTTCCGCGCG
>JBDSRC010000309.1:0-2987 GCA_039929505.1 Gemmatimonadaceae bacterium | reverse complement strand
CGATGATCTTCCCGATGTCGTGGAGGAGCGCGCCCAGGCGAAACCAGAACAACGACCGTGAATCCATGCCGGCGCTGTCGGCGAGCACACATGCGAGAAAGGCCACGCGCTGGCAGTGGCCCTGGGTGTACCGGTCCTTGCTCTCGATGGAATCACCCCATTGGTGCGCCATTTCCAGAAACCGCGCCTCGAGCGCGCTGTTTCGCTGCTCGACTTTAGCGACACGGTGCTGCGCCTTGAGCTGGGTGTAGAGCGCGTGCGACTCGTTGAGTCGCGCGAGCATGTCGCGGTGCCGTTTCTGGGTCCAGTACAGCTCCGCCTGCTGCTCGGCCACATCGGCCCGCAGCAGCATGTCCTCCGCCTCCTCGGCGCACTCGGCCGCCCTGCCCAGGAATTCAGCCGCGCGCACGTAATCACCCAGCTCGCGCGCGATCACCCCGACGTGTCGGAACACCTCTCCGCGCTGGCCAGGCGAACTATCCGCCGGCAGGTCCAGTATCGGCTTCAGGCGTGCGCTCGCTTCGTCGAAGCGCCCGGTTCCGATGCAAAGCTGAATCTGATTGAGCGCGACTTCGACCGCGTTGGTGGAGTCGCGCTCTTCACCGAAGGCCAGAGCAGCTTCGCGGTACGCTTCCTCCGCGCGCCCGACGTCCCCCAGCTCGGCGTAGGCGGCACCGATGTTGTTGAGGACCTGGGCTTCCTGATCGCGCATCCCGAGCGAGTGGTAGCCCTCGCGGCTCAGGATGAACGCTTCGAGGGCGCCGCGGGATGCACCCCGGATTCCCGCCACGGTGCCGAGGTTCTGATCGATCATCGCCATGGCCTGCGCGTCCCCGGTGGCGGCGGCATTCGTCCGCGCCTCCCGGTATAACGCTTCCGCTTTGTCGAGATCACCACTGGTCTGGTACAGGATCGCCACGATATTGAGCGCCTGCGCTACCGATGACCGTGATTCCGCCTGGGTTGCGGCAGCGACCGCGGCCTCGAGCACGTCCATCGCCGCGGCGCGATTACCCTGCTCCAGGTACGCGCGACCCAGCCACCTGAGGGCGGCGAGGCGGGTATGCACGTGGGCGTTGGGATCTCTGACCAGCAATTCGTAGCGGGTAGATGCGTCGCTCCATCTCCCTTCCCGCTCTGCCGCCTTTGCCTCGTCAATCAGTGCCCGCACCGCTTCGGACTCCGCCGCGTAAATACCCGCAGTCGGCGTAGCGGTCATGACGAAGCGAGGATGGTTCGCCTCACAGTTCCCTCGTCGCGCAGCTTGCGCATGAGGGTTGGCCTGGAGATCCCGAGTATCCTCGCCGCGGCGCTCAGATTCCCGCCCGTCGAGCCGATTGTAATGTGAATTGCTTCGTCCACGATCGCCTGGAGTGATTTCCCTTCGAGAGGGATGTGAATCATGGTGCCGGCCGGCATTTCCACCAGTGGGACGAACGAACGGCGCTGCAGTGACAGGTGATGGGGCTGAATCACGTCCCCGGTGCAGACCACGACCGCTCGCTCGATCACGTTCTTGAGCTCACGGATGTTTCCCGGCCACCGGTGTCTCTCCAGCGCACTGACCGAATCAGCGGCCAGCCTCAGCTTGCCGCGGCCTTCGGTTTCCGCGTGTCGCCGCACGAAATACTCGGCAAGAATCGGAATGTCGCCAGTCCTTTCTCTCAGGGCGGGAAGCTCGAGCCCTGCCACATTGAGCCGGTAGAACAGATCGGCCCGAAAGCGGTTTTCGGCAACCGCGGTCTCGAGCGACATGTTGGTGCCGGCGACAATTCGCGCGCCAAGTATGCGCTCTTCCGAGCCGCCAAGGCGGCGGAACCGCCTGTCCTCGACGACGCGCAGAAGCTTCGCTTGCAGCTTGAGTGGAAGCTCGGCGACTTCATCGAGGAAAACCGTTCCGGTCCCTGCTACCTCGAAAAGTCCGCGCTTCAGGGTTCTGGCGTCGGTAAAGGCGCCCGGCTCGTGACCGAATAGCTCGCTCTCGAGCAGCGTCTCTGGGATGGCGGCGCAGTTGATCGCCACAAAGGGCTCTTCCGCACGCGCGCTCTCCGAGTGAATTCCGCGCGCAAACAGCTCCTTTCCGGTACCTGTTTCTCCAACGAGCAGCACAGTGACGCTGCGGCTGGTGGCAACCTGGGTTGCGAGTGCTATTGCATCGCGGATCGCCTGGCTCTCGCCTATGACGAGCGAGCTCCAGCGGTCCGTTGCTTCATTCTGCGATCGCGCTGAAATAATGACACCGTTTCCTTAGTTCGCACAGGCGATTTGCCGCCGGGGCGAGGAATGAGGGCTTGCCGAACAGTCGCCGTTGAAGCTCATCAAGCGTATGTCATTGAGACGATGGAAACGGGGCCCAAGTCACCCCATTTAAAGGGTTTAGGCCCCTTCCGCGGGGTTGGGCCCCGCTACGGCGGGTCACGGATTTTCGGCGTGATTGCCGGGCCCGAACCTCAGGCCGGCAACGTTGCCAGGAGCAGGTGTATTTCGGCGGCCTCGTGGATGGCGCCGACCCCATGAAACGACTCCGCCGCCTCCTGCCATGCCAGTCTCGCGTCAGCCGAGTTCCCAAGCGCCCGCGATGTCTGGCCGAACTCGCGAAGCATTTCGGCCTGAAGCAGCCGGTCCTCGAGCCCCTCGGCCTCGAAGATTCCGATTCTCAGCGTGGCGATACTTTCGTTGAAGGCACCACGCTCTCGCTCGATGCGCGCTCGGCATTTGAGAGCGCCGGCGATGGTGAGATGATCGTTTCGGCGTCGTCCTTCCTCCAGCGATCTCGTGCAAGCTGCATCGGCCAGGTCGAGCTTTCCAACCGCAGCCCAGACTTCCGCCAGATTGAGGCTGATGATGCTCTCGACCAGCGCGTCTTTTCGCTTCACCGCGATCTCGAGACCGCGCTCCAGTGTCTCGGTCGCGAGTTGGTAGTGTCCCAGCTTGTTGTAAAGCATCCCCATGTTGTTCAACACCCATGAGACAGCTTCGTCGTCACC
>JBDSRC010000308.1:0-3394 GCA_039929505.1 Gemmatimonadaceae bacterium | reverse complement strand
AGCACTGCTATCACTGAAAACGATACGACCGCCGCCTTTCGCGATCGCTCGACGCGAAGAGGAGCTCGAAGCGAGCGCTCAGCGAGATCCATTTTTTCGGAGCGGCTCTCGCCGAGCGCCGATGTTGCCATGGCGGAAGACCGCGTTGCGTCGGCGGCGTTTTCAGTGGCTGAAGGACGACTCAGGGCCGTAGCCAGCCCTTCGATCTCGGAATCCGGCTCCATCTCGAGCTCCTGCCTCACGCGCGCCTGGTACTGGCGCGCGTGCTTCACCGCGCCGGCGCGGTCACCCGCTGCCGCGAGGGCGAGAATAAGCTTCTTCGTCGCGCCGGCGGAAAGCGGGTCAGAGCTGGCAAGTCTGCGCCGCCATGTGACGTTCTCCGAGTGGTCCCCCGCCGCGGCGGAGCGTTTCGCCAGAAACTCGACGGCGGCTTGATACTGTTGCAGCAGCCGCGCTCGCTCGGTGTCTATCCACGACTCGAGCGCCTGGCTCTCGCCAAAATGAAATCCGTCCCCAAGAATTCCCTTGTAGATGGCGACCGCCGCATCCCACTGACGCGCGCGAATCGCCTCCTCGAAGTCCCATAAGTCGACGCGGACGAACTCCGGATTCAGCTTCAGATCTTGTCCCGTCGAGACTATTGCCTCGCTTCCCACAGCGTGCCGAATCGCGTAGACGGCCTGGTCGAGCGCGTGACGCGCCCGCGGGGCAGAGCTTTCCGGCCATAGATAGGCCTCGACGCGGTGGCGGGAAAGACCCTGCTTCCCACCGAGAGCGAGGATCGCCAGCAGACTCAAGGGGCGCTTTTGCTGGGCGGCAAGAGGGACCTGACCGCTGTCGCCACGGAGGGAAAGGGTGCCAAGAAGCTCGAGATACAACATTTTTTCGCCCGAGGCAGCCCTGTGACTTCTGGGTGATTTTCCGGTGAGCGGTCGCCTCTATCATGGGGAGCAGCAATCACCGGGTCAACCGCGAATTCCTCGCGGCACCGACCCCCCATGATCAATGGAGGCACAAGATGATGTCCCGAATGGCTTTACCCCTGCTGGCGTTCCTCGTGGCCGGCGGGTGCGGGGAGAGTAACGTTATCGATCCGTCAGGCGGCTTTGACACCGCGCCCGGCGCGGGTGACGCCGGGTTGCGAGCGACTCTGTCGTCCGCACGCAGCGGACCTCTCAATGTGAAAAAGGATTGCACCGGATACACCGGTCTGGCCAACCAGACCTGCACGATCACGCACTCGAACGTCAAGGCGATCGAGGTCGGCTCGGTGATCACCTATCTCCAGGGCGCGACCGCCGACGGTATGCTCAACACCGACATCGTCCTCGATCCCCCGGGTCCCGGTAACAACGTCGCGTACGGTCATTGCACGGTCAGTCTCGTGACCGGAATTGGAGAGTGCCGGCTCTCGGGCGGAACCGGGAAGTTCACCCATATCAATGCCCGGGTCGCCGTCACGCCCCTCGGCTGGCCGAATTTTGCATGGGACGGAACGTACAGCTTCGCGCCTTGAGATTGAGCCGAGCTACGAAGCTTTTCGCGTGCTCCGCGGCCGGCCTCCCAATGCCCCATTCGCGCGAGATGATCGCGCCTTCCTGGGGGTTCGAGCGGAGCCGGCGCGGCGCGCAAAGGCCTTGCCGCATAACAGCGAGAACCGCATGCTGATGCATGACAGAAACTCGAACTTCCACGCAAATCGTTATGCTGTACGGCCGCCCCGGCGTCGGCAAGCTCACGATCGCCGAGTACCTGACAGCGGAGACGGGATACAGTCTGCTGCACAACCACTCGGTAGTGGATCTCGCGACTTTACTGTTTCCCTTCGGCAGTCCGCCGTTCGTCTTCCTGCGTGAAAGCATGTGGCACCTCGCCGTCGACACGGTTCTTAAAGCGCGGTCTCCCGGAATGATCATGACGTTCGCGCCGGAACAGACGGTGACCGCCGGATTCGTTCCGGCGCTCGAGAAGCGCGTCGTCGACGCAGGAGGAGTGCTGCATTTCATCGAGCTCCGCTGTGACCCCGCGGAGCTCGAGAAACGACTCGGTTCCGAGCAGCGGCAGCGCTTCGGAAAGCTCCGCGATGTCGAGGCTTACAAGAAGCTCGATACGGCAGGGGCGTTCGACCGGCCGGCGATGCCGAAGGCCGAGCTCGTGGTCGACACCACCGACCAGACTCCCCTCGTATCGGCTCGGGTCATCGCCAAACATCTGCGGCCGCCGAGAAAGGCCGATAACGCCGAGGCGGATTAGCGAAATTCGCTTGACGTGGAGATGGATGGATATACATTATTATAGATAGACTATGCTTACAGTTCGACTATTCTCATAGATAGACTATTCGCACGCACCTACGACCATCACATGATCCACCTCCGCGCCAATTATCGACTTCTCCACCTTATTTCCCCGATTAGAATCGGGGCGACGGGGAGATTTTGCGCGGGCACCAACACGGACTCATAGCAGGTTGACCGAATAGCGCGCAAAGGGCCTCTCCCAAATCGGCAGAGGCCCTTTTTGTATGCAAAATCCGCCACCCACGGGAGCCCACGCTCCGGGGATCGACGATGACGGGAAAGCAGGGACTGTACGACCCAGCTTACGAGCACGACGCCTGCGGCATCGGCTTCGTCGCCCACATCCATGGCGTCCGCTCCCGCGACGTCGTCGACAAGTCGCTCGAGCTTCTCGACAATCTCTCGCACCGGAGCGCGATCGCCGCCGACGGGTGCACCGGCGATGGCGCCGGGATCCTGCTCCAGGTTCCGCACGCGTTCATGCGGCGGGTTTGCGGTGCGGCGGGAATCCCCCTCCCCGATGCCGGGAGTTATGGGGTAGGGAACCTATTCCTTCCGTCGCGGCGCGCCGATCTCTTAGTGTGTGAGCGCATCGTCGAGCGCGCTGTCGCCCATGAAGGCTGCACCGTCCTCGGCTGGCGCGATGTTCCGGTCGACGAGTCGGTGCTGTCGGTCCCAGTCCGCCAGAAACGGCCCGCCATGCGGCAGATATTCGTCGCGCAAATGGGTATTCGGCGTGAGGTCGATAGCAACACGTCATTCGAGGTGCTGCTCTACCTGATCCGGCGCCGGATCGAAGCCGCTCTGCGCGAGACGCAGTTCGGCACCAACGCCTACGTCGCGAGCTTCTCCTCGCGCACCATCGTCTATAAGGGGATGCTGCGGCCGGATCAGCTGCGCTCGTTCTACACCGACCTCCGCGACCCGGAGGTGGTGACCGCGCTCGCGATGGTCCACTCGCGCTTTTCCACCAACACGTTCCCGTCCTGGCGGCTCGCGCACCCGTACCGGTTTCTCTGCCACAACGGAGAGATCAACACGCTGCGCGGGAATCTCAGCTGGATGCGCGTGCGCGAAGCGATCATGTCGTCGAG
>JBDSRC010000307.1:0-4460 GCA_039929505.1 Gemmatimonadaceae bacterium | reverse complement strand
TCGGGTTTTCACCAGGGTTGTTTCCGAGTATCGGACCCGGCTCGTGCACGGTGATGGTGAGCGTGCTCATTGCCACGCGGGAGCTAAGGTAGCGGAGTCTGCCCTCGTAGCGCTCGATCTCCTCGCGCACGCGGGCGAGCTCCCGCTCGACGCGCAGCACGTCGTCCAGCTTCCCCGTCCGGTTTGCGAGTAGACTGATTAGTCGTTCCTCGAGCCGCTTCGCGTTCGTCACGCGCGCCGTGATGTCGACGAACTCCTCTCCGACATCCTGTGCGCTCGACGACACTGTCTCCACTTTCCCGATTCTCGAGAGCGAGCCGACGGTTTCGTCGTATTTTCCCGCCGGAATCTTGAGCTCGAAGGTCGCCTGCCTGATCTGATCCTTGCCGCCGGTGATCGAGGAATTGGCGATGAAGCCCCCAACCTGTGCCGCCAGCTGCCGAACCTTGAGAACTGCCGGGTCGAGCTGCTCCACTTCGATGAAGGCCTGTCCGGTGCGGATCATCATCGAAGTCGCGCCGGTGTTGAACTGGCCCATGCTCTGGAAGGGATCCTGGCCGGGCGCCTGCTCGGGTGCCATCGCGTCCTTGCGAGCGGACATGTCGGCCTCGTTCGCGGTGGGCCGGTCCATCATCGGCGGTCCGGGAGTCCCCACAACCGAAACGGCGTCGGTGGAAGTCATCGAGCCGTCTTTGGCGGATTCACCTCCGCAGGCGGCGACGGCAGCTGTGGAGATCACAATCGAGCAGGCTATCAAGGCGCGCGACATCATTTTCATTTTTCAGCTCATTGGAGAGGGTCTATTGGTAAGACGCCCGCAAAGACATTCCTTGCACACCCCCTAAGCATGGATCCCCGACTCCGAGAATCCCTCCGGCTCGACCTGAATGGTGGCGTGGTCGATACCGAAGTCCTTGCGCACGCGGATGCACAGCTCTTGAAGAACGCCGCTTCCGCTCATTCCATCCGCCACACAGGCGTGCCCGGATAGGGCGACCATGCCGCTAGTGATCGACCAGACGTGCAGGTTGTGAACGGCCGTAACACCAGGAACAGAAACGCTGGACACGCCCGGGAAAGCCGGCTATGATGCCAGTATGAGAATATATGAACGGCCGTTCCGACGAGCAAGTGGGCGCGATCGGATGCCTGGTGTGTCGGCGAAGCGCTCCCCCACCGATGGCATCTGCGACGTCCCCTGCGTCGAAGAGCGGAAAGTCCGCCAGACGAGGAAGGCAATGAAGTCCGCCGCGGCGGTCGCCACGCTCGCCGAGACGTTCAAGGTATTGGGCGATCCGACGCGTCTGCGGATCGTTTTCGCGCTCTCGCGGGACGAGATGTGCGTCTGCGACCTCGCTGCCTCGCTCGGTGTTTCACAGTCGGTGGTATCGCATTCCTTGCGCGCGCTCCGCCAGATGCGGCTGGTACGATTCAGAAAGGAGGGCAAGATCGCCTACTACGCACTCGACGACGATCATATCGCCACGCTGGTCGGCGAAGGTTTTCGTCACGTCGAAGAGCAGTAGAGGGCGAATCGCATGGCCAGGCGGGATGAGGGTCCTGAGTCGATTTCAGGGGTGACCGCCACGAAGGCGGGGACTCACGATCTTAGGGTTGGCGGCATGACCTGCGCTGGGTGTGCGGCGACCATCGAGAGCGCGCTCAGGCAGGTCGAAGGCGTTTCTGATGTTCGCATCGACGTGATGGGTGGCCGAGTCCGGGTCGGATACACGGGGCAGAAGAACGGTCGCGGGGACCTCTCTGCAGCCATCGAGCGTGTGGGATTTCGAGTAGAAGACGAAGACGCGATGCGCACTTCCTCCCCGCAAGGAGAACGGGTGCCGGCCCAGTCATTCTGGGCGCGTCGCGGACGGATCCTCATGACCGTTATCTCGGGAGTCGCGCTCGGTCTTGCACTGCTCGTCGGCGTGCTCGAAGCACCCAGCCAGATCGCGCTCGCGCTTCTCGCCGTGTCCACCATCACCGGCGGCTGGTACATCGTTCCGCGCGGGCTCCAGGCAGCGAGGAACCGCGCCCTCGACATGAGCTTCCTGATGTCGGTCGCGGCCGCTGGGGCGTGGATCATCGGCGAACAGACCGAAGCAGCGGCGACGCTCTTCCTGTTCGCTATCGCGGAGCTCCTCGAGGCGTATTCCATGGACCGGGCGCGCAACGCCATCAGGTCTCTCATGGACTTGTCCCCGGCCGAAGCGACTGTGCTTCGTGGTGGTCAGGAGATCCGGGTTCCCGCGACGCAGGTCGAAGTCGGCGAGTCGGTCGTGGTGCGCCCCGGCGAGAAGATTCCTGTCGATGGCGAGGTGACGAACGGCAGCTCGAGCGTCAACCAGGCCTCGATTACGGGCGAGTCGATGCCGGTGGACAAGGAGTCCGGCGCGACCGTCTTTGCGTCATCGCTCAACGTGCAAGGCGCGCTGACGATTCGGTCGACCAAGCCGGCTAGCGACACGACACTGGCGCGAATCATCCACGCGGTCGAAGAGGCACAGGCGTCACGCGCGCCCAGTCAGAACTTCGTCGATCGGTTCGCGCGGATCTATACACCCGTGGTGGTCGGAGTCGCGATACTCGTCGCGATTCTCCCGCCACTCGCGGGTTATGGAGAGTGGGAGACCTGGATCTATCGCGCGCTGGCGATGCTGGTCGTCGCTTGCCCCTGCGCACTGGTCATCTCGACGCCAGTCAGCATTGTGAGTGGACTCGCCGGCGCAGCGCGAGCAGGGATTCTGATCAAGGGCGGGGCGCATCTCGAAAACGCAGCGGCCATAACCACCGTTTGCTTCGACAAGACCGGCACACTGACGGCAGGACGTCCCGCGCTCACGGACGTAATCGGTCTCGACGGTCGCACCGAGGTCGAGATTCTTCGCCTCGCGCTAGGCGTGGAGCGGTATTCCGAACATCCACTTGCTCTCGCCGTACTCGAGCGCGGCCGCGCGCTGGGAATTTCACCTCCAGAGTCTTCGGATTTCGAATCGCTTCCGGGGAGGGGGGCTCGTGCCAGCGTCGAAGGCACGACGATCTACATCGGTAACCATCGTCTCGGCCAGGAACTCGGCGTCACCAACAAGGATGCGACTGCGGAACTCGAACGCGTCCAACAGGCCGGAAGAACCGCGGTAGTGGTGGCGACGTCCAGAGAGATTCTCGCCGTGCTCGCGATCGCCGACCAGGTACGGCCTGAAGCGTGGAAGGCACTCGAGTCGTTGCGGAGCGCCGGGATCAGGCGGACGATCATGCTTACGGGCGACAACGAAGGGACGGCTCAGGCGGTGGCGAGGCAGCTCGGAGTCGACGAGTACCGCGCCGAGCTTCTCCCGGACGACAAAGTTCGCATCGTTCGCGAGCTCGAGGAGAGCGGCGAGCGCGTCGCATTCGTGGGCGACGGCGTGAACGATGCACCGGCGCTTGCCGCGTCGACCGTCGGCGTGGCGATGGGAGCCGCGGGGACCGATGTCGCACTGGAGACAGCGGACATTGCACTGATGGGAGACGATCTAGCGAAGCTCCCGCTGGCGATACACCTCTCTCGCCAGACACTGCGGATAATTCGCCAGAACGTTTGGTTCTCGATTGGGATCAAGGCGATTTTCGTGGTGCTGGCGGTCGGCGGCTGGGCGACGTTGTGGATGGCGGTAGCCGCCGACATGGGCGCGTCGCTGATCGTGGTCGCAAATGGACTTAGAGCTCGGCGGGTTCGCGGCTGAGAATTACGACTTTCTCGCAAGCCGTACGTTGCGTAGACGCGGCCGAAATGGTGTGGTTGCAACGTCGGCACTACGCCGTAGATGAACACAGGAATCCGCCGATAACACCGAGGACCACGGCGCGCTCCTCGCGCAACCAGAGCCAAACGAGGTAACCGCCACCGATCTCCATCAGATCGGCGAGGACGAACAGCGCAAACGCTCCGACGTCTCCTCGAAGACGGGAGCGGATCTCGACCGTACCTTCCGCTCGAATGTCATCGCGCACCATGAGGAAGCCCTCAAGATGGTCCGGGACTTCGAGCCGCGTTTCACTAAGCCGGCAGTGCGCGCGATGGCCACAAAGATGAAGGCCGACCAGGCGAAGGAGATCGCAAAGCTGAAGTCCCAGATGAAATGACAGTTGAGCGGCTTGAGCCGGGCCGGCCGCGCTCAGTCATTGACGGTTGGCGCTGATTGGATCAGCTCAAAGCCGGCTTCTGAGACTCTCTGGCGTGAATCCCTGGAGCCAGGCGGAGAGCACCGTCATGGTGCCGGTGATCATGAGGATCCCAACCGCAATCAGAAGCAGGCCGGAGGCGCGTGATATCCACACCAGGGCGCCACGGTGTCGCTGAAAGGCCTCCATGAATCGATCGATCATGAGAGCGGCCAATAAAAAAGGCACTGCCAGTCCAAGCGAGTACGCGAGCAGGAGCACCAGGCCGCGATTCAGGTCGGAGGAGCTCGCCGTAT